>DASUOW010000351.1:0-28109 GCA_036276435.1 Gemmatimonadales bacterium | reverse complement strand
AACAGCTCGCGCGCGCGCTGCGCCGCCAGCGAGAAGTTGCCGATGCAGACCGGGTGCACGTGCGCCGCGGTGGTCACCGCCAGCAGCGCCCGCGTGCCGTTGGTGGTGGCCAGGGCCACGATGTGGCCCTTCACGACGTCGGCCGTCATCTCGCGGGGGCTGTTGCCCAGCTGGAAACCCGGGATCGGCAGGCAGTGCTTCTCGCCGGCGAGCACGACGTCCTTGCCCACTGTCTGCGTGAGGCGCACCGCTTCCTCGGGCGTGGCGCACGGCACCACCGAGCGGGCCCCGTTGAACAGCGCGGCGCAGATCGTGGTCGTCGCGCGGAGCACGTCGATGACGAAAGCAGGCCGGCCGGCCACATCCTGGGAAGCGAGGCCGGCCGGCGAGAACGCGACGTCGACCTTCATGTGCCCGGTTTGAGGAGGTGGGACTCGCGCTCGAGGAAGCGCGTGTCCACCTCGCCCGCCACGAACGCGGGATGCCGGATCACGCGGGCGAGGAACGGGATGGTGGTGGTGACGCCTTCGAGGATGAAGCTGTCGAGCGCCTGGCCCATGCGCTGCAGCGCCTCCTGGCGGTCGTTGCCGTGCACGATGACCTTCGCGAGCAGCGAGTCGTAGTGCGGCGGCACGGTGTAGCCCGCGTAGACGTGCGTGTCGACGCGCACGCCCGGCCCGCCCGGCGGATGGTACGCCGTGATCAGGCCCGGGCTCGGCTGGAAGTTGCGGTACGGGTCCTCGGCGTTGATGCGGCACTCGATGGCGTGGCCGCGCAGGTACTCGCCGCTCCCCTTGAACGAGAGGTGCTCGCCCGCAGCCACCCGGATCTGCTCCTTCACCAGGTCGAAGCTCGTCACCATCTCGGTGACCGGATGCTCCACCTGGATGCGGGTGTTCATCTCCATGAAGTAGAACGACCCGTCGCGATCGAGCAGGAACTCGATGGTGCCGGCGCCGACATAATTGATGTTCTGCGCCAGCTGGACGGCCGCGGCGCCCATGCGCCCGCGCAGCTCGGTGGTGAGCGCCGGGCTCGGGCTCTCCTCGATGAGCTTCTGGTGCCGCCGCTGCACCGAGCAGTCGCGCTCGCCGAGGTGGGTGACCTTGCCGTGCGTGTCGCCCATGACCTGGATCTCCACGTGCCGCGGATGCTCCAGGTACTTCTCGACGTAGACCGACCCGTTGCCGAACGCCGCCAGCGCCTCGTTCTGCGCCAGGCTGAAGAGCTGCACGAACTGCTCGGCGTCCCAGGCGATCCGCATGCCCTTCCCGCCGCCGCCCGCCGTGGCCTTGATGATGACCGGGAAGCCGATGCCTTCGGCGGCCGCGAGGGCCTCCTCGGCGTCCTCGATGGTGCCGGGCGTGCCGGGCACCGTGGGGACGCCGGCCTCCTTCGCGAGCCGGCGCGCGGTGGCCTTGTCGCCCATCTGCCGGATCTGCTCGGCGGACGGCCCGATGAACGCGATGTTGGACGCGGCGCACGTCTCCGCGAACTCGGCGTTCTCGGCCAGGAAGCCGTAGCCCGGATGGATGGCGTCGGCGCCGGTGATCTCGGCGGCGGCGATGAGGTTGGGGATGCGCAGGTAGCTCAGGCGCCCCGGCGGGGGGCCGATGCAGACGTCGTCGTCCGCGAAGCGCACGTGCAGCGACTCGCGGTCGGCCTCGGAGTACACGGCGACGGTCTGGATGCCCAGCTCGCGACAGGCGCGGATCACGCGAAGCGCGATCTCGCCCCGGTTGGCGATCAGCACCTTCCTAAACATGCGGCCCCCGTCGGCGATGGTCGGCGCCGGCCATCAGCTCGCGTGCTCGCTCTGCCGGGCGGAGGGCGCCGTGCCGCCGGTGATGTCGGAGAAGGTGCGGTCGGACGTCGAGTCGATGCCCGATGCCCGCAGCGCGAACTCGCTCGGGTTGGTCGAGTAGAACAGCGCGCTCTCGTACGACACCACGCCGTCCTTGTACCACTTCATCAGCGACTGGTCGAACGACTGCATGCCGTACGCCGTCGAGCCCTCGCTGATGAGGTCGGGGATGTTCAGCTGCTTCTCGATGTCGCGGATGTTGTCGGCCACCGCCGCGGTGTTGATGAGCACCTCGCACGCCGGCACGCGGCCCTTGCCGTCCTTGCGCGGCACCAGGCGGAGCGACACCACCGCCTGCAGCGCCGTCGAGAGCAGCGAGCGGATCTCCTGGTGCTGGTGCGGCGGGTAGAACGAGATGACGCGGTTGATCGTCTGGGTGGCGTCGGTGGTGTGCAGCGTGGCGAAGACGAGGTGGCCCGTGTCGGCCGCCTTCAGGGCGGTGTCGAGCGTCTCCATGTCGCGGATCTCGCCGATCAGGATGACGTCGGGGTCCTGCCGCAGCACGTGCTTGAGCGCCGAGCCGAACGAGAGCGTGTCGCTGCCCACCTCGCGCTGCGAGATGTTCGCCAGCACGTCGCGGTGCAGGAACTCGATCGGGTCCTCGATGGTGATGACGTTCACGCGACGGTTCACGTTCACGTGGTTGATCATCGCCGCGAGCGAGGTGGACTTGCCCGAGCCCGTCACGCCGGTGACCAGCACCAGGCCGCGCGCCCGCACCGCGATCTCCTCGAGCACCGGCGGCAGCTCGAGCTCGCGGATCGTCTTCACCTCGTAGGGGATGGCGCGGAAGGCGAACGCGAGGGTGCCGCGCTGCTGGTAGATGTTGGTGCGGAAGCGCCCCACGCCCGGCACGCCGATGGCGAAGTCCGCCTCCTTCTTCTCGGCGAACTCCTTCACCTGCCGTGGCGTCATGATCTGCTCGGCGAGGGCCTTGAGGTCCTCGGGCTTGAGCGGCTGCATCTCGAGCGTGGCGAGCTCGCCGTTGAGCCGCACCGTCGGCTGGCGGCCCACCTTGAGCAGCAGGTCCGAGCCGTTCCGCTGCACCATGTAGGCGATCGCCTGCTTGAAATTGAAGGGCGGCAGCGGGGCCGCGGCGGTCGGCTCACCCATTCGGGTCGACCCGGAAGAGCACCTGGCCGTACTCGACCGGCGTGGTGTCGTTCACGAGGATCTCGCGCACCACGCCCGAGAACTCCGCCTCGATCTCGTTCATGATCTTCATCGCCTCGATGATGCAGACCGTCTGCCCGGCCGAGACGCGCGTGCCGACCTGCACGTAGGGATCGGCACCCGGCTCGGGGCACTTGTAGAAGGTGCCCACCATCGGCGAGCGGATGTCCTTGAGCGTGCTCGGCGCGGGCGGCGGCGGCGGGGCCTCGGCGGCGGGCGCAGGGGCGCTCGGCGCGGCCGGCAGCGCCAGCGGCGCCGCCACCGGCACCGGCGCGGCGACGAGCGCGGGGCCCGCCGCGGTGCGCGTGATCACCACCCCGGTGCCGAAGAGGCCCTTCACCTCGATCGACCCGATGTCGGGCGACTCGCGCAGCAGCGCCGCGAGCTTGGTGACGTCCTTGAGCTCGACCGCCTTCAGGCCGGGCATGTTCTGGAGCAACTTCGCCAGCTGCTTCATCTCTTCGGGCGTCATCGGTTCGCTCGTCAGAGGGAGTCGACGCGGCCGCACGCTTCCCGGGCGGGAGGCCGTGCGGCGGAGCGACGCGCAGCAGCGCGTCAGGTGATTTCGATCAGTTCGGTCCGGCCAT
Source organism: Gemmatimonadales bacterium (assembly GCA_036276435.1). GTDB lineage: Bacteria > Gemmatimonadota > Gemmatimonadetes > Gemmatimonadales > GWC2-71-9 > JAGGAG01. Next base: position 24,485 of record DASUOW010000351.1, on the reverse strand, counting down.
CGGACAACAGGACGGGCCCGTCCGGGCCCAGATGGACGTCGTCCTCGATTCGGACGCCACTCCACCCGGGAAGATAGACGCCCGGCTCCACGGTGACCACCGCGCTGGCCGGCAGCGGCGCCTCGCTCGTCTGGGACAGCCGGGGCCCCTCGTGGACCTCCAGGCCGATCCCGTGGCCCAGCGAGTGCCCGAACGCATCGCCGAAGCCCCGCGCCGCGATGACGTCCCGGGCCAGCGCATCGGCTTCGCGGCCGGGCATGCCGGCCCGCACGTTGGTCCGGGCGCGCAGCTGGGCTTCCGCCACCAGGCGATAGATGGTCCGCTGCCGGTCGTCCACGCGGCCCACCGCCACCGTACGGGTGATGTCCGAGCAGTACCCGTCCACCTGGGCCCCGAAGTCGATCAGGACGAACTCCCCCGTCCGCACCTCGCGCTCGCTGCTGCGCGCATGCGGAAGCGCCGCGCGCGGACCCGAGGCCACGATCGTCGGGAAGGGATGCCACTCGCTGCCGCGCCGGCGCAGCGCCGCCTCGAGCTCCGAGGCGATATCGAGCTCGCGCCGGCCCGCCCGTACGCCGGGCAGGATCTCGGCGAGCGCCTCCAGCGCGAGTTCCGCCGCCGCGCGGATCGTCGCCACCTCCTCCGGCGACTTCGACGCCCGCAGCCGCTCCACCAGGTCCTGGGTCGGCGTGAGTCGGGCGCGCGTGAGTCCGCCCACGCGTTCGGCGTCGCGCACGGTGAGCACGCTGCCCTCGATGCCCAGCGTGTCCACCGGCGACTGGCCCAGGAGCCGCCCCAGCCGGTCCCAGAGGTTCACGCGCTCCACCTGCACGTCGACGCCGACGGCCTCCTGCGGCGCCTGGGTGGCGTAGCGGAAGTCGGTGACGAGGATGGACTGGCTGGACGAGAGGAGCAGGAATCCGGCGGAGCCGGTGAAGCCGGTCAGGTAGCGGACGTTCGGCGGGTGCGTGACGAGGAGCGCGCCGAGGGACTCGCGTTCCAGCTGGGCGGCGAGTGCCGCCCGACGTGTCGCGTACTGCTCACCCGGCACGGAGCCGGCCGAGCAGCGCCTGGAGCGCGAGGCGATACCCCTGCGCCCCGAAGCCGCACAGGAAGCCCACGGCATGGTCGGCGAGCAGCGAGTGCTGCCGGGCCGGCTCGCGGGCGAAGAGGTTGGAGAGGTGCACCTCGACGTATGGCACCCGGACCGCGAGGAACGCGTCCCGCAGCGCCATGCTGGTGTGGGTGAGCGCGCCCGCATTCACGATCGCGCCATCCGCACGCCCCATCATGCCCTGCACCAGGTCCACCAGCACGCCCTCGTGGTTGCTCTGGTGCCACTCGAGCTCCACGTCGAGCCCGGCCGCATCGGCCCGTACCATCGCCTCGATCTCGGCGAGCGTGGTGAAGCCGTACACCTCCGGCTCCCGACGGCCGAGGAGGTTGAGGTTCGGTCCGTTGAGGACGACGATCCGCGTCGTCACCGCTTGAGGTTCTGCAGCCAGCTGTGGAACTGGTCGAGGTCGTCGGCCGGGGGACGCGGGCCGCGCGGCCGCACGCCGCTCGCGTGGGGCTCGGCCGGCGCGCCGAAGAACTCGTCGAACGACACGCCCTTGTCGGTGGACGGCGCCCGTGGCGCGCGATACGCCGGCGGCGAGGCGCCGCCTTCCTCGCCGAACACGTCGCTCAGCGAGATGCTGTCCTGCGCCGGGCGCGTCGGCTCGGCGGGGCGCGCCGTCGCTTCGGGGGCGGGCGCCATCGAGGGGGGCACGCGATCGCCCGGTCGGGCCGCGAGGATCGAGCGCATCACGTCGCGCACGCTGGCGCCGCCGGAGACGCGTGCGGCGTACGGCGTGGAGTGCGCGCGGCTGGCGGCCTCGACGACCTCGAGCTCGGCGATGCGGGCCACGAGCCGGGCATCTCCAGGGCGGCGGCCCGCCAGCTCGCGATAGATGCGCAGCGCATCGCCGGCGTGCCCCTGCCGCACGAAAAGCTCCGCCATGCTCTCGGTGACGACGAGATCGGGCTCGAGCTCGGGGTCCGCCATCGACTCCTCGTGCTCGACGGCAGTCGCCTCCTCCACCGCGGGTGCCGCGACCACCTCGGCCGATGCGGTCAGTTCGGCCGGCGGCGTCACCTCCGGAAGCCGTGACTGCTCCGGCTCGGGCACCTCGAACGGCGGGGCGTCCTCGTCGAGCGCCGCGTCGGACCACGTCACCCACTCACCCGACGGCTCCTCCTCGGCCTCTGGTTCGCTCACGGGCTCGGAGAGGCTCGCCTCGATCGGCGGGACCTCGGCGGGCGGCATCGAGACGGCGGCGAAGAACGCGAACTCGCTCGCGGTCTCCACCACGGGAGTCTCCGTGGCATCGGCGAGCAGGGCGGCAGCGGCGTCGGGGGTCTGGAATTCGCTCGGCGTGACGGACGCATCGAGCACGATCAGGTCGGCCGAGGCGTCGGGGAGCTGGTACTCGGAGGCGAGGCTTTCGGTGGCAGCGCCCGGCTCGTCGCCGCCGAGGTCGTCGGCCACCGAGGGCAGCTGGAACTCGCTGCGCTCATGGCCCTCGAGCACGATCTCATCGCTGCCGCCGAGCTGGAGCACCGTCAGGTCTTCCGCGGCCTCGGGCTCGGCGGCGAGCAGCGAGCCGAAGATCGGATCGGCATCGCTCGTCTCGGGAATGTCCACCACGGGCGGGAGGTCCACGTACAGCGGCTCGGTGTCGGCGGCCATCGCCGGCCAGGCGGGATGCTCCGCCACGGGCTCGGGCGGGACCGCCGCGATGAACGGCGAGGAGTCGTCGACCCACATCGGCGCACTGACGGGGTCCGGCGGCGCGACCGGTGCCGGCTCGGACGCGGCCTCCGACACCACCTCCGGTTCAGGCTCGGCCTCGGGCTCGGCTTCGGACGCCGATTCGAACGCGGCCGCATTGCCCTCGAGGAGAAACGGCACGTCGTCCGCGACGCGCGCACCCGCAGTGGCCTCGAACTGCTGCTGCGCGGCGAGCACGCGATCGAGCTGGCCCTGAGCGTCCTCGTTGGAGCGATCGACCTCGAGCAGCTGCCGCAGCCGTGAGGCCGCGTCGGCGAAGCGGTGCGCGCGCTCGCCGATGTCGGCGAGCGCCTTCAGGGCGATGACGTTCTCGGGGTCGAGTGCAACGACGTGCGCGAAGGCCGATTCCGCCTCGGCGTCGCGGCCCAGGTCGAGCTGACACCGCCCCATGACGATGCTGGCCGGGATGTAGTCCGGGTGAAGCTCCAGACCGGGCCGCAGAATGCCAAGCGCCCGCTCGGGGTCCCCGGACTTCCGGTAGGCCTCGGCCAGCGGGGCGAAACTGAAGCCCTGGGGGTTCTCGGCGAAGCGCCGCTCGAGTTTCTCGATCTCGCTGATGGCCATCCCCGACCTGGAGCTAAGTTGTGGAAGGATAATGTTCTACAGTAGCCGTCGGCCCTGCGGGTGTCAACGCCGCCGGGCCCCCGTCGGCTTGAGCTTTCGCGTTGTCCCGCTTAGTCTTATGCCTCTTTTTCACCCGTTCCGGCCACGAGGGCTCGGTCCCGCCTATGATGCAGTCCGTACGCAGTGTCGCCACCAAGGTCGCCGCGGTGATCTTCAGCTTCCTCATGCTGCTGTTCGTCGTGCAGCTGAGCGGCCTCTTCGATGGCGGCAACAACAACCTTTTCACCAGGACGTCGGTCGGCAAGATCAACGGCCAGCCGGTGAATCTCCGCAACTACGAGGCCGTCGTCCAGCAGACGATCGAGCAGCGGCAGCGGGCCACGCCCGGGCGGATGAGCCTCGAGGAAGTGGAGCAGATCCGGAACGAGGTCTGGGAGCAGTTCGTCCAGCAGGCGGTGCTCGACGAGCAGTACGAGAAGCACGGCATCTCGGTGACGAACGAGGAAGTGATCTCGGCGCTGCGCAACGAGCCGCCGCGCGAGGTGCAGAACTCGCCCGAGTTCCAGACCGATGGCCGCTTCGACCTCGCCAAGTACCAGCGCTGGCTCGCGTCGCCCTCGGCGGCGCCGGTGGTCGAGGGCCTCGCCGCGCAGTACCGCGAGGACATCCGCCGCAGCAAGCTCTACAGCCAGGTCACGTCCGACGTCTTCCTGTCCGACGCCTCCCTCTGGCAGCACTTCCGCGACCAGAACGAGCAGGTCACGGTGCAGCTGACCGCCATCGTGCCGCGGCGCGTGGTGCCCGACTCCGGCATCAGCGTCACGCCGGCCGAGGTGAGCGAGTACTACAGGACGCACGGCGACGAGTTCAAGCGGCCGCGCTCGGCCTACCTGAGCTACGTCACGCTGTCGCGCGCCACGAACGCCGCCGACACCGCGGCCGCGCTCGAGCGGGCCCGGGCGGTGCGCGCCGAGATCGTCGGCGGCGCCCCGTTCAACGAGGTGGCGCAGCGCGAGTCCGCCGACACCGCCAGCGCCGCGAAGGGCGGCGACCTCGGCGAGTGGAAGAAGGGCGACATGGATGCCGCCTTCGACCAGGCCGCCTTCTCGCTGCCGATCAACGCCGTCTCCGAGCCCGTGCTCTCGACGTTCGGCTACCACATCATCCAGGTGACCAGCCGCACCGGCGAGAAGGCCAAGGGCCGGCACATCCTCATCCCGGTGGAGCTCGCGGGCGCCCACCGCGACGAAGTGGACGCCAAGGCCGACTCCCTCGACCGGCTCTCCGCCGAGGCCACCGAGGGCGCCGTGCTCGACGACATCGCCAAGCGCCTCGGCGCCACGGTCCGCAGCGTCGAGCCGGTGCAGGAAGGCGGCCGGGTCCTGGTGGGCAACGCCGCGGTGCCGGATGCCGGCGTGTGGGCCTTCCAGAACGAGCCGGGCGCCCTGAGCGAGGTCATCGAGACGCCGTTCGCGCTGTACGTCTTCCGCCTCGACAGCCTCAAGGACGAGGGCACGCCGAAGCTCGAGGAGGTGCGCGGCGCCGTGGAGCAGGCCGTGCGCGACCAGAAGAAGCTCGGGCAGGCGCGCGAGGTCGCGAAGTCGTACGTGGCGCGGCTGGACAACGGCGAGTCGATGATCGACGCGGCGAAGGCGATGAGCCTGCCCACGTCGCAGTTCGGGCCGTTCCCGCGCGTGAACCCTCCGCTCACCAACCCGGTGGTGGTGGGCGCCGCGTTCGGCCTCAAGCAGGGCGAGCGCTCGGGCATCCTCGAGACGGACGAGGGCCTGTACGTCATCCAGGTCATCAACCGCACGCCCGCCGACTCGGCGGCGTTCGCCAAGGAGCTCGACCAGGTGCGCGCGCGCAGCGTGATGGCGGCGAAGCAGGACCGGGTGCGCATGTACATCCAGGGCCTGCGCGACAAGGCGACCATCGTGGACAACCGCGCGGAGGTGCTGCAGCAGAGCCGGCAGCAGGCGCAGCTTCAGCAGCCGGCCATCTGACCGGCCGGCAGGTCCCGAAAACACGAAGGGCGGCCCCACGCGGGCCGCCCTTCGTCGTTTCCCGCCGAGGCGGGAATCCGTCTACTGCGACAGTCGCTTCGGCTCGCCTGCGGTGGGCGTCGACTGCACGTTGTCGATGCTGCGGGGCGGGAGGCTCGGCGTGTCCTCGGTACGCGTGATGGCGTCCTGCGTGTCCGTGAGGCTCCGCTTGAACTCCCGGATGCCCTTCCCGATGGAGGCTCCCACTTCCGGCAGCCGCTTCGCGCCGAAGAGCAGCAGCACCACCACGAGGATCATCATGATCTCGGTGAACCCGAGGTTTCCCATCCTGGCCTCCTAGAAGAGCGATCGGGCGATCAGGTACGCCAGCACGACCCCGATGAGACTCAGCAGCGACACGTGCAGGCCGACCGGACCCAGCGTGAAGTCTAGCACCAGAAGATCGGCCGAAACAGGTCCGAGGGTGGGGGTCCAGGTGCTCGTGAAGAACGCCTTGGCGGCGCTCTCCGGCATCCACTTCGTCAGGAAGGCGTTCAGGAACCCTCCGGCGACGAACCCCGCCACGAGGACTCCCAGGTAGAACCCGGGCCGACGCGGTCCGCTCGGCATCAGCGCCGCCGCTCGACGACGTAGCTGATGGACGCGCGGAGCGCCTCACGCGCCGGCGTGGGGGGCAGCACCTCGAGCTCACGCTCGGCCTGCTGCGTGAGCCGCTGCGCGCGGGCCCGCGCGAAGTCGAGCCCACCCGTGCGGGCCACCGCCGCCATCACGTCCGCGATCTGCGCGTCGGAGGGCTCGGGCGTCTGCATGAGCCGGGTGACCTCCTGCCGCTCGGCCTCCGACATCTCGGGCAGCGCCGCGATGAGTGGCAGCGTCACCTTGTGCTCGCGCAGGTCGAGGCCGGACGGCTTGCCGGTCACGCTGGTGTCCTCCGTGTAGTCCAGCAGGTCGTCGACGATCTGGAAGGCCATGCCCAGCGCCTCGCCGAAGCGCCCGAGGGCGTCGCGCAGGCGTGGCTCGGCGTGGCACGCCCCGACCTCGCACGCGCCCGCGATGAGCGAGGCCGTCTTGGCCTTGATGAGGAGGTCGTAGTCCTCCTCGGAGAACTTGAGGTAGTCGTGGGCCAGCAGCTGGCGCATCTCGCCCACCGTCATGTCGTTGGTGACGCGGCTCATGACGCGCAGCGGGTGCATGTCCCCGATGCGGACCAGCTCGATCATCGCGCGCGAGAACAGGTAGTCGCCCATGATGACCGACACCTGGTGACTGAAGAGCGAGTTGATCGTCGGCATGCCGCGGCGGAGCACCGAGTGGTCCACCGAGTCGTCGTGCACCAGCGTGGCGAGGTGCACCAGCTCCACCGCGGCGGCGAGCGGGATGGCCCGCTCGGTCGGCTCGCCCACGGCCGCGTCGGCCAGCAGCACGAGCGTGGGCCGGAACATCTTTCCCTGCATGCGCAGCAGGTGCGAGTTCACGTCCGCGATGAGCTTGAAGTCGGCCTCGACGACGTGCCGGAGATGGGCCTGCACCTCCGGCAACCGCGCCGCGATGGGGGCCTGCACCGCCGACAGCGTCACCGGTGCCACCTGGGATTGGGTCACTGGCGTCCCGTCATGAGTCGGTTGATCCGCTCGTTGGTATCCTGGAACCGGATGTCCACGGCGAGCGCCCGCTCGTACAGGCCCCGCGCCGCCTCCACCTTGCCCTGCTCTTCCGCCGCCCGGGCCAGCCAGTAGATCAGCCCGATCTTCTCCTCGTCGCCACCCGCCAGCGTGTCCACGGCCCGGCGCAACACCGCCTCCGCCACCGCGTACTGGCCCTTCTGGTAGAAGCACACCCCGAGCGCCTCCGACGTCCGCAGCCGGCCCTCGGGGGCGCGCAGCGCCCGCTGGAACTCGGCCACCGCCTCGTCGTACAGGCCCATCTCCTTGAAGGCGATGCCCAGGTCGTAGTGCGCCTGATAATCGTCGAGGTCGACGTTCTCGTCGATGCCCTTCTTGAACTGCGTCAGCATCTCCTCGAAGTCGCGCTGCTCGTCGCCGGTGGGGTCCACCTGCTGCCCCGTCATGCGCGTATCGCGCGGGCGACCATGATCCTCGAGGACCAGCGAGCCGAGGTCGATGAACTCGTCCGGCGTCGGCAGCGGCCTCTGCACCGGTGTCACATCCGCTCGCGCGACGGGCTCCTCGTGCACCGGCTGCATCGGCGGGATGAACGGCGCCGGGACGTGCGGCAGCTCGTCGAGGATCCCGGCCTCGATGGCCCCGTACGAGTCGTCCGCGAGCGCGGTGTCGTGTTCCTCCTCGACCTCCGCCTCCGCCTGGTCCGACTGCGGCGCCATGGCCACCCCCTCGCTCTCGGCCGTGGGCTCGAGATCGAGGACGCCAAGCAGCTGGAGGGCCAGCTGGGCCCGGGAGTTCTCCGGGTCGTGCTCCAGCACGCGCCAATACACCGCGATCGCCTTGTCCTCGGACTGCACGCGGGCGAGCACGTCCGCGAGGTCGAGATAGGCGCCGAGCAGGCTGTCCCGGTCCCCCGAGCGGTAGGCGTACTCCACCCGCCGCTGATAGTACCGCACGTCTTCGGGCTGCAAGGTGATGAGGAGCGCGACGAGCGCTTCGGCCCGTTCCTGGTCCCCGGCGGACTCATACCCCGCAAGCGCCAGTTCGAACTCGTCGCTCGCGCGGCTGGTCTCGCCCTGCAGCAGCAGCGCCTCGCCGAGCTCCCGATGGTGCTCGGGATCGTCGGGATCCTCGAGCACCAGCTCCTCGAGCGCCTCCACCGAGCGGGAGGTGCCCGTGGGCTGCCACGGCTCGCCGGCGACGACGCCGAACTCGGGCGGCTGTCCGGGCTCGACGCCGACGTCCTCGCTCGCCGCGTCGATGGACTCGAAGCCGGCCACCGTGAACTCCTCGGGTGCCGCCGCCTCCGGCTCGGCCGTGGCGGGCTCCGGAGCCCCCGGCAGTCCCTGCACGAGCGAAAAGTCGTCCAGGGTACCGTCGGACGCCACTTCCCGCAGTTCCTCGGACTCCGGTGCGCCGGGGAAGCTCAGCACCACCTCGTCCTCGCCGGACGCCTCCGGGTCGGTCGCGAGGCCCTCGAGACCGTTCACCTCGAGCTCGGTGCTCACGAGTTCGAGACCCTCGAGCGGCCGTGCCTCCATGTCCTCGACGACGTCGAAGGCGGGCTCGAGCATGAGCTCCATGCCCTCGTGCGCGGGCACCTCGCCGACGCCGGGATCGATGCGCACGAAGCCTTCCACCGGCTCGACGATCTCCACCTCGGTGGACTCGATGGTGTTGAGCTCGATGTCGCTGAGGAGCATGCCCTCGGGCCTGGCGACTCCGGGGTCCTCGAAGCGCGGCTCCTCCACCAGCGGCTCCACCTCGACGAACGAGGCATCCGCCGACGCATCGAGCGGGGCCCCCACGTCGAGGAACTGCAGCTCGGCGGCGGGCTCGTCTGGCAGCGGCGTCTCCGGCACCTCGAGCATTCCGGACTCGGCGGTGACGGGCACCGGCGTGGGCGGCACAGGGGTCGGCGGTGCGTGCAGCACCGGAGTCGGCGGCACCTTGGCACCCGGTGTGCGGGGCACGTGCGCGGGCGGGGGCGTCAGGCGCGGCGGCGTGGCGACCACATGCGTGCTCGTGTCGAGGAACACCAGGCCGCTCACGATGGGCGGGACTTCCTCGCCGGACTCCTGGTGGCCGGCCACGATGGCCTCGATCTGCTCGCGCGTGCGCATGGCGCCCACGCGATCGCCGCTCGCCTCGAGATCGCCGGCGAGCTTCTCGAGCTGCTCCTTCGCCTCCTCCTCGCGCGACGCGGCGCGGAGGAGCTCGATGAGCATGAGGCGGATCTCCTGGTTGCTGGAGAACTGGTCGGCGAAGACCTTCACCGCCTGGAACGCGTCGTCGAGCTGGCCCGCGCGGTTCATGCGGTCGAGGTACTCGATCAGGTGCCGCTTCGCGTCCACGACCATGTTCTTGCGGGCGTGGATCTGCGCGAGCTTGAAGTAGATCTGCGTCCGCGACGGAGTCACGCGCAGGATCTTGCCGCAGAGCGCGATGGCGTTGTTGAGGAAGCCCTGCTCGGTGTAGAGGTCGGCGGCGCGCTCGTAGCTGCGCACGGCCGCGGCGGTGTCGTTGACCTTCATGTACAGGTCGCCGACACGATTGTAGAGCGAGAGGTCGGGGTGCTGGTCCTTGCCGGACTCGAACTCGTGAATGGCCTTCAGATAGACGTCGATCGCTCGCCGCCAATCTTCCTTCTGCTCGTACTTCCGCGCCGTATCCTTGAGCTTCTCGAGATTCATCCGGCTCGGCAGGAAGAGGGGAAAACGCGACAGCACATCAACTTACAAAGGTAGGAGCGCGGGTGGACCGGAGCAAGCGATACGCGTGTCACGGCGCCAGCTCGCCCCGGAGCACCCGGCCGGCCAGCCGCTCGAGGTCGGGGGCAGGCGGCCGGTCCTCCGCCAACGCCCGGACCCCCGTCCCGTCCGCCCGGACCGCCCGGTAGAGGGCCGCGACACCCCGCCCGGGCCTGAGGGGCGCCAGGAACTCGAGCCCCTGGGCGCCGCAGAGCAGCTCCGTCGCCACCACGCAGGCCGCGTTCCGCAGGATGCGCTGTGCCTTCCAGGCCGCTCCCATGCCCATCGGGACGAAGTCCTCCTGATTGGCGTCGGTGGGAATCGAGCCGATGCTCGCGGGCATGGCGAGGGTGCGCGACTCGGCCACGAGCGAGGCGGCGGTGATCTGCACCATCATGTAGCCCGACGAGAGGCCGGGATCGCGGGTGAGGAAGGCCGGCAGCCCCTGCGAGAGATCGGGGTTCACCAGGCGTTCCACGCGCCGCTCTGCAATGGCCTGCAGCGTGACGAGGCCGATCGCGAGCACGTCGAGCGCCTGCGCCACCGGCTGGCCGTGGAAGTTGCCACCCGACATCACCTCGCCCGACTCGAACACCAGCGGGTTGTCGGTCGAGGCGTTGAGCTCGATCTCCGCCGTCGAGGCCGCGAAGCGGATGGCGTCGTGCACGGCACCGAGCACCTGCGGCGCGCAGCGCAGGCTGTAGGCATCCTGGACGCGATCGTCGTTCTCCCGGTGCGACTCGCGGATCTCGCTCTCTTCCAGCAGTTCCCGCATGAGGCGCGCGGCCTCGAGCTGCCCGGGGTGCGGCCGGTTCTCGTGGATGCGCGGGTCGAGGGGCACGGGGGTGCCGCGCAGCGCCTCGAGGCTCATCGCCGCGGCGGCCACCGCGGTGCGCCAGAGCGCGCCGGCGTCGTGCACCATCAACGCGAGCATCGCCGTCTGCGCCTGCGTGCCGTTGATGAACGAGATGCCTTCCTTCGGCGCGAACCGGAACGGCGCGAGCCCGGCGGCGGCGAGCGCCTCCCTCGCGGTGCGTCCATCGGCCAGCGTCCCCTCGCCCATCAGCACGAGCGCGATGTGGCTCAGCGGGGCGAGGTCGCCGCTCGCGCCCACGCTGCCCTGCTCCGGCACGGCGGGCACGAGGCCCGCATTGAGCACCGCCACGAGCGCATCGACGAGCTCGGGCCGCACGCCGCTCGTGGGCCGCAGCAGCACGTTCGCGCGGAGGATCATCGCCGCACGCACGACGTCGGCCGGCAGCAGCGTGCCGACACCGGCGGCGTGGCTGCGGATCAGGTTCACCTGCAGCTGCTCGAGCTGGTCGGCGGCCACGCGCACGTTGGCGAGCTTGCCGAAGCCGGTGTTGATGCCGTAGATCGTGGCCCCGCCCGCGATGGCCGACTCGACGAGGGCCCGGCTTCGCGCGAGCGCCGCCCGCGCACCGGGCTCGAGGGCGATCGGCACCGAGGCATCGCGCGCCGCGCGGACCACGGCGTCGATCGTGAGGGAACGACCGTCGAGGAGCAGGGAGTTGGCTGGCATGGGGCAAAAGTAGGCGGGAAGCACCGAGGGGTCGAGATGCGGTGGCATCCCGACCCCTCGATGTCGTCCCTCGGCCCTACTGTCTCAGGAGCTGTGGGTTGCCGCGGTCCCCCTGGAACGACCAGTCCATCAGCAGGAACGTCTGCCCCACGTGCGTCACGCGCATCCCGCCGAACCGTAGGAAGCCGTCGGTGGCGAGTCCGCTCAGCTGGAACACGTAGCCGAAGCTCGGCTGGACCGCGAGCGTGGCCGTGGAGTAGCCCGCGACGGGCGCGACGTCGATGCTCGTCAGGTCGGCGATCGGCCCCGTGCCGTACTGCTGCGCCGTGGTGCCCGCGCGCACGAGCCGCAACTGCAGGGCGCCACCGCCGCCGCGCTCGACCACGACATCCGCCGTCACGTCCGTGGCGGCGCCGACCAGCCCCAGCTCGGCCGCCTCCGTCAGGCCATTCGTGTTGACGTCCCGCCAGAACCGGAAGCTCGCCTGGGTCGCGTTCGCGTCCGGCGCGAAGAGCGCCACGTTGCGCGACTCGAAGCGCGGCGTGTCGTCCCGGATCGGCGACCAGAGGCTCTCGAAGCCCTCGATCGTCGTCGCGGACACGCCGAAGCAGCGCGGCGCGCCGTTGGGAAGGGCACTCACGATGAACTCGGGCGCCACCGTCGTCCCCTCGAGCGCCCAGTCGCCGCACCGGTCCTGGTCGAGGTCGTAGGCCGCGCTGTAGACCCGATAGGCCTCGAAGCCCTGCGGATCCGCCTCGAACGGGTTGTCGCTCCAGAAGAGGGCGATGGCACCGTCGAGGCTCGTGGTGGTCAGACTCGAGGGCGGCGGGAGCGTCAGGCGTTCGTCGATGGTGACGATCTCGCTGCCCTCCGACTCGAAGCCGCCGTTGTCCACGGCCGTGACGTAGTACTGCAGCTCGGGAACGCCCCAGTCATGAAAACTGGGCGAGGTGGTCGTACCGCGCAGGCCGAACGACCCCGAGGTGCCGGTGCGCGAGTAGACGTTCCACACCACGACGCCCCCGGTCGAGGGCAAGTCCCACTGCAGCAACGTCGCCGTGGGGGTGGCGCCCGGGCCACCCGGGGTCACGGTGTAGCTCAGGTTGGTCGGAGCCGGCAGGGAACCACCGGGAGGGCCGACGAAGTCATCGTTACTGCTGCAGCCTGCCGCGAGCAGGAGTACCCACAACGCGCGCCTCATCGCTTCAGCCTTTGAAATGGAGTTCAGGAGCTCCAGAAGCACGGGATGTGCCAGTCACCAGCCCCGTGCATCGCCCCGTGGAATCAGGCTGAAAGGCCGCGCCGGGGGACACTCGCGTCGCCCGGCAGGGACACTCAGCGCTCGAAGGTGGTCTGCTGGTAGTCCCACCGCAGGTCCGGCAGGTCCGTCAGGAAGACCGAGAAGAAGAACGCCACGTTGCCGTTGGCGTTCTTGATGAAGCTGAACGCCGCCTTCCATTCGTGCAGGTCGCGCTCGAGCCGGAGGGTGGCCGATTCGAACTGCGAATCGGTGAAATTGTACTGCCCCGACACCGACGCCGCCCAGAAGGCGGTGGGCGAGAACGCCATGCTGAAGTTCATGTTCTCGCGGTTGGGCTGCGGCTCCTGCCCGGGCGCGAGCCCGTCCTTGCGGAATCGCTGCAGCGTGAAGCTGAAGCTCGAGGTGAACCCCTTCCGGCCCGTGAGCATCGACTGCTGCGTCTCGTTGAAGGAGCCGGGGCGGATGGGGCGGCGGCTCTGCTCGGTCTGGAAGTTCCGGGCACGCTCGTTCTCGGGCGGCTGGCCCTGCGGCCCGCGCGGGCCGCTGCCCAGACCCAGGCCGCCCAGGATCGACTGGAAGGTGCGGGACGAGAGCGAGAAGTTCGCGTTCAGCGTCTCGACGAACGGCTTGAACGTCGCCGTGTCGGTGCCGGCCACGCCGCGCCACAGGTCGAGGCCAAGTGCCAGGTTGAAGCCCGGCAGGAGGTCGCTCAGCAGCGAGTTGGTGATGCGCTGCGTCACCCAGCCGGTGCGGCCGGGCTTCTTCGCCTGCTCGAAGTCGTAGCTGAACCCGCTGGTCGCGATGCTGAGCAGCCGGTACTTCCGCGCGTTGGTGCCGAGGGTGTCGCCCTCGGCGGGCTTCGCCTTGCCTTCCAGGTTCTGCTGGATGGCGATCGAGAGCACGTTCTGCGGATCGCTCCGCAGCACCGAGGCCTGTCCCGCCGTCGCGATGGCGTTGGCGTACTCCTCGTTCACGGTGGCCGCGGGTGCGAACGACCAGTTGACGAGCGGATTGATGCTGTGCCGCAGCCGGCTCAGGCCGGGCAGGAAGCCCCCGCCGAAGAACGCGAAGAAGGTCGGCGCCATCGACAGGCTGAACTGGGGGCGCTTTCCCTGCACCACCCAGTCGCCGTTCGTGTTGCGGTTCCGCAGGGCGAAGGGCCCGCCGGTCACGTTGGTGACGCCGAGCACGGGCTGGATCTTCCAGCTGCGGAGGAACAGCAGCGGCAGGTTGATGCCGGTGTCGAAGTCGATCTCGCCCTGGTAGTTCCCGGCGTAGTAGCGCACGACCGGGTTGCCGGTGATGGGATCGGTGGTCACCACCGAGTCGCGGCCGGCGCTGTTGCGGTCGGTGTAGCGGAGCGTGTTGGCCCAGTTGAAGTTGCCCAACCGGAAGGGCGTGTCGAAGCGCGCGTTGAGGGTGCGGCTGTCGAGGGTGTTCGCGACCGTGTCGATGGCCCCGCCGGGCCCCACCACGAGGACGTTGCCCCGCGACTGGTTGCCGGTCATGTCGTTGGTGATCAGCACGCCCGGCGACCAGGTGGCGTTGCTCCCGAGGGCGATCGGCTTGGGCGACACGGTGAGCGCTGGCAGCTGCATCGTGTAGCTGTCGTCCGAGATGTTCTGCCGTCGGTTGCCGCCCAGGCGGATGTTGCCCCAGTTGAACCGGCGCTCGTAGGTGGCCTGGCTGTTGATGCCCTGCGTGGTCTGCAGCGGGTCGATGGCGTTGTCGAACCCGACCCGCGTATTGGACTGGTAGTTGAGCGACAGCGTCAGCGAGCTGCGCAGGCTGAAGCGCTGCTGGTGGCTCCACGAGAGGGCGAGGTTGCCGCCGCCGCCCACCTGATCCTGCTTGTCGATGCTGAAGGAGCCGTTCAGGAACCGGTTGAGCACCCGGTACCCCGTCTGCACGCCGTACCGGACGTACTGGCCCGAGAACCAGTCGAGCCGGAAGGTGACGTCCATGTAGTCGTTCGTCGCCCAGTAGTAGCCGATGTTGGCGATCTGGCGGTCGTATCCGTTGCTCGTCCGCACGATGTCCGCGAGACCGATCTGCGGGATCAGCAGCCCCGAGTGGCGTCCCGGGCGCAGGTCCTGGAAGATGAACGGGAGCCACGCGATGGGGACGTCGCGGATGTAGAGCACCACGGGGCGCGCCACGAGCACGTCCTCCGAGATCCACTTCACCTGCCGCGCGTTGAAGTGGTAATGCGGGGACGGCAGGTCGCAGCTCGTCAGCTCGCTGCGGCCGGCGAACATCCGGTTCTCGACCGAGTCCTTGGCGACGTTGCCGCGGATGAACCACGTCGACCCGGTCTGGTTGAAGTTGGTCAGCGCCTGCGTGATGACGCCGCGACGACGGCAGGTGTCGTAGCGGATGCCCTCGCCCACGAGCACCTGGCCCTCGCCGAAGAGCTTCGGGTCGCCGACGGCGTCGAGGGTGCAGGCCTCCTCCTCGTACGTGATCGTCTCCGCCTCCATCGTCGAGCCCTGTCGCTCGGTCATGGCGCGGCCCGTGAGCTCGAGCCGTCGGTCGGCGACATAGAGGGCGGCGGAATCGCCCCGGTACTTCGTGACGACGTAGCCCGGACGCCCGAGGAGCGCACTGTAGGCTGAATCCGGCGGGGAGAATGTCTGCGAGGGGGCGGTCGGGAGCCCGATGCGACGGGCGAGAGCGGTGTCCAGGGCCTGTCCCGGCTGGCCGGGCTGTCCCTGGGGCGCCGGCGGCGCGCGGGGCGTGGTGTCGCTGCGCGTCACCGGCGGGCGCACCGGCTCCTGCGCGGTCGCGGGCGTGGCCCCGCCGAACGTCAGCAGCGCGAAGAAGAGGAGCGGCGCGGCCGCGAAGGTGTTCCGCAGCCGTCGGCGGTGGATGATCGCCGCCCCCGCCACGCCCACCTCGTACAGCAGCAGCAGCGGCGCCGTCATCATGAGCATCGAGAAGATGTCGGCACCCGGCGAGAGCACGGCGCCGGCCACGAAGGCGCCCACCACGGCGAAGCGGCGGAACTTGTGCAGCCCCGCCGGCGTCACGACGCCCAGGGCGGCGAGCATGATGATCACCAGCGGCAGCTCGAACGAGATGCCCAGCGCGAGCACGATCTGCAGCACGAAGCCGAACCAGGCGCCGTACGTGATCATCGGCTGCAGCGCCTCGGACTGGAAGCTGAAGAACACCTTCACGGCCTGCGGCACCACGAAGATGTAGCCCAGCGCCGCGCCGGTGAGGAACAGCACCAGGCCGGCCACCAGCGCCGGCACCACCATCTTCCGCTCGCGCTCGTAGAGCGCCGGCGAGAGGAACGCCCAGATCTGCCAGATGATCGCCGGCGAGGCGAGTACCAGGCCCACCACGAAGCCGAGCTTGAGCACGATCATCAGTGGCTCGGTCGGGCTCGTGAACACGAGCCGGCCGGTGGGGAGGTACTGGGCGATGGGCTCCTTGAGCCGGGTGAGCACGTCGAGCTGCTGCACGGCCCACAGCCCGACGCCGAAGCCCAGGACGATCGCCCCGAGGCTCCGCAGGATCCTCATGCGGAGCTCCTCGAGGTGATCGAGGAAGGGCATGTCGCCGCCCGGCATCGTCATGCGAGGGCTCGGCGCGTGCTCAGCGCCCGATGGCCTTCAGCCGGTCGCGGGCGAGCGCGGCCTCGTCCGACTTCGGGTAGGACTTGGTGAGCTGGTTGTAGGCCTCCTTCGCTGCCGCCGTGTCCTTCCGGCGCTCGGCGAGCAGCCCGAGGTTGTAGAGCGCCGCCGCCGCCCGGGGCGACTTCGGGTGGCCCTGCACCACCTGCTGGTAGTACGACGACGCGGAGTCGGGCGCCGACGACGCGTAGCTCTGGCCGATGAAGTAGAGCGCATCGGGCACGAGCTCGCTCTGGGGGTGCGTGCGCACGAGCTCCTGCAGCCCCACGCGCGCGGTGGAGGCGCTGCCCTTGCGCAGCTGCTGCAGGGACGCGTCGTACATCTGCTGTGCCGACGGGCCGGCCGCCGCGGGCGGCGCAGCGGTATCGGGGGCGGCACCCGCACCGGCGGCACCCGTCGCCGGTGTCGCCGGACGCGGCGCGCCGATCTGCTCGCCGCGCGCCTCGAGCTGGGTGCGCAGCTCGCTCAGCCGCCGCTGGCTCTGGCCGGTGAGCTCCTGCAGCTGCAGGAGCTGCTGCTGGATGCCGTAGAGATCGTTCGAGACGTCGCCCTTCACCGTGGCGAGCTGGCCGCGCACCGCGCGCAGGGAGTCCGCCAGGCGCTGCTGGTTGTCCACCAGGCGCGTGAGCGTGGCCAGCTCGATCGAATCGCGCCGGGCCGACTCGGCGCGCATCTGCCCCAACTGCGTCTGCAACTGCTGCACCTGCTGCGTCGTCGCGAAGCAGCCGCCCAACAGGAGTGCCAGGAGCGGGAGGACCCGGCGAATCACTGCGGCGCCACGAGGTTCGTGCCACCCGCCGTGACCTCGAACTCGTCACGGCGGTTGTTGGCCCAGCTCGCCTCGTCGCTGCCGGCGGCCAGCGGGCGCTCCTCGCCGTACGACACGACTTCGAGGCGCGCGCCCTCGACCCCCTTGTTCTCGAGGTAGCGCTTGGCTGCCGCGGCGCGGCGCATGCCTAGGGCAAGGTTGTACTCGTCCGAGCCGCGCTCGTCGGCGTGGCCGCTGATGCGCAGGCGCACGCCCGGGTTGGCGCCGAGGATGGCCGCCTTGCGGTCGAGGTTGGCCGCGTCGTCGGCGCGCACGTCGGAGGCGTCGTAGTCGAAATGGATCATCGCCTTGAGGTCGGTGCCCACCGCGCCCGCGAGGGCCGCCTCACGCTCACGACGCTCGCGCTCGAGCCGTTCCCGCTCGGCGGCGGCCGCGCTGTCGGCGTTGGGACCGGTGGCCGTCGTCGCGGTGGGCGCCGGGGCGGCCTCGGGCGCCGGCAGTTCCGGCGCCTGCTTGCCGCCACAGGCCACGAGCAGGGCCACCGAGGCGAGGGCGAGGGCGAGCGAGCGAGCGTTCATGGTGTGTCCTCCTGGCAAGGGACTACTTGAGTCGGCGCGACCAGGCCGGGAGGCGGGCCGCCCCCGGCGTGACCAGCTGGCGCGTCCGGCCCGTGTCGATGTCGATGACCCACAGCTGCCGCCGGCCCGAGCGGTCGGATACGAACGCCACGTGGCGGCCGTCCGGCGCCCAGGTCGGATCCTCGTTCCGTCCCGACGACGTGAGCTGACGCACGCGCCGTCCCGAGACGTCCATCACGAACACCTGCGGGCTGCCCGACACCTCGCGGTGAAAGGCGATCATCGTGCCCTCGGGCGACCATTCCGGCGCATTGGTGGAGCCGGTGACGCCGAAGTCGAACGGCACGAACAACTCGGCGTCGGTGCCGTCGGCGCCCATCGTGTACACCTGCGCGGGACCCGCCCGCGTCGAGACGAACGCGAGGCGCGCGCCATCGGGCGCGAACGTGGGCGAAAGGTTGTCGGCGAAGCGTCCCACGGTCAAGCGCTGCACGCAGCAATTCTGCGCGACGTTCGCCACCTGGATGTTCGTTCCCTGCTCTGTCGAACTCGAATACGCGAGCAGTCTGCCATCAGGGGAGAAGGCGGGCGTGATGTTGAGTCCGGCGTTGGTGCCCGGCACCGGGGTCGCCGCGCCGCCCGCGATGGGCTGGATCATGATGGGACCGCGGCCGTCCTGCAGCCGCGTGTAGGCGATGCGCGAGCCGTCGGGCGACCACGTCGGCGAGAGCGACGTGGCGCTCCCGGAGGTGAGCGCGCGCAGGCCGGCGCCGTCGTTGTCCACCACGTGGACGCGGCCGCCCGCCACGAAGGCGAACCGCGTGGCGGCGATGCCCGGCGTACCCGTGATCCAGCGCACCACCTCGTCGCTGATGCGGTGCACCTGCATCCGGAACCCCGGATCGGTGGCCGGGCTGAACACGGTCTCCACCTGGGCCGCCACCTTGCCGGCGGCGAGGTCGTGCAGCCGCACCTGCGTGCGCCCGCCCACCTCCGCCAGCTCCACGGCGTAGGCCGCGCCCAGCTTGCGGTAGAGGTCGTAATTGAAGGCGCCGGCCTTCCCCGCGAGGGTGCCGGAGGCCTCCGGCAGGATCACCGTCTCGAAACGGTCGCTGAAGTCGAGGTCGCGGCGCAGGATGGCGCGCGCCGAGTCGAGCCCGGTGCCGGGCGTGACGACGAGCGAGGGGCGCGAGCCCGGATCGTACTTGAGCACGAGGCGCACGCCGCCCTGGGGCGGCGGGTCCTGCGCCACGACCGGGGCCGCGACGAGGGAGGCGAGGAGGCACAGGGGCAGCGCACGCAGCATCACTGTCTCGGTTCGAAGACGAAGGTCACGGGCAGCACGTTGGCGTCCCAACCATCCGGCAGCGCGCCGAAGGCCTTCTGGTTGCCGGCGGACTCGATGGCGCCCTGCGCCTCGAGGTCGAAGCTGAAGTTGCCGGAGCGCGTCAGGAAGCGGATGTCCCGCACCGTGCCGTCCTTGAGGATGAGGAACGCCACCTCGGCGCGCAGCGTGCCGCCCGGCGGGCTCCAGCGCCGGAGCACCTGGTTCATGATGTTGCGCAGGTACTCCGGGTACGGAAAGTCGATGCCGGGAATCTTGATGTTGGCCACGTCGCTGCCGGTGCCGGGCGTCTCGCCCGGCAGGGGGCGCGCCTCGCTGCGGGTCGGCGGGGCCTTTTCCTTGGATGCGTCGGCGGGCGTGGGCGTCGCGCTCTTCGGCGCCGGCTTCGCCTCGGCCTTGGGCTTGATGGGCGCGGCCTTCTCCGCGGTCTTCGCCGGGGGCTTCGCGGAGGGCGCGGTCTCGGGCTCGGGGGCCGCGCGCGGGATGGCCTCGCGGGCGAGCCGGCGGGCGTTGGTGGGCAGCGGGGCGGCCACGAGGTCCACGGCGTAGACGGGCGGCTCGACCTTGCGCGCCGTGGCGGTGCCGAACGCGAGCAGGATCAGGAGGCCGTGGACGAGCGCCGAGCCCAGCATCCCGGCGCGCCGGCTCTCGTCGATGTAGGCGATGCCGCGACCCTTCACCGCTGGTCCTCGTCCTCCGCGACCAGGCCCACGTTCTGCACCCCCGTCGTCCGGATGACCGCCAGCACGCGGATCACTTCGCCGTAGGAGACGCCCTTGTCGGCCCGGAGGTACACGGCGTCCGGCTTGCGGGTGGTGACGATGGCGCGGAAGGTGGACTGGAAGTCGCGATAGCTCACCGGCGTCTCGTCGACGAAGATCCGGCCCTGCCGGTTCACGCTGACGACGAGGCCCTGCTTCGCGCTCAGCGGACGGGCCGCCACCTTCGGCAGTTCCACGTCCACGCCACCCTGCATCATGGGCGCGGCGATCATGAAGATGATGAGCAGCACGAACGCCACGTCCACCAGCGAGGTGACGTTCACGTCGGCGTTGAGGGGCATGTCGCCCTGCGAGTTCAGCCCGCCGAGTCCCGACATGCTAGATCAGCCCCTCGCGCGCCATGGTGCCGATGATCTCGCTGGCGAACCCCTCGAGCTCGCTCGCGATCAGGCGCACCCGGCTCACGAAGACGTTGTAGAAGATCACCGCCGGAATCGCGGCGGCGAGGCCCGCCACCGTGGTCACGAGCGCCTCGGCGACGCCCGGAGCCACGGCGGCGATGTTGCCGCTGCCCTTGGCCGCGATGCCGATGAAGGCGTCCATGACGCCGAGCACCGTGCCCATCAGGCCGATCAGCGGGCCCACGGCACCCACGATCGCGAGCCACGGGATGTAGTGGCTCAGCAGGTCGCGTTCGGCGGAGACCTCCTTGCCGAGCACGAGCTTCAGCGACTCGAGCTGCACCGGGGAGAGCGGCCGGCGCTGGGCCTCCTCCTTGAGGGCGCCCGGCCGGAGCTCCGAGTAGAAGTTGACCGCCTCGCGCATCACGCGGCCGAACGGCGACGGCGGCAGCTTGCCGATGGCGGCGTAGGCGTCCTGCAGCCGCGTCGTCTTCTCCACCTCGGCGAAGAACAGCTGCCCCTGCCGATGGATGCGGCGGAACTGCAGCCACTTGAGGATGATCACGAACCACGCGGCCAGGGACAGCACCGCCGTGATGGCGAGCACCACCTTGGTCTCGGTGCTCGAGATGAGCAGGAGCTCGAACGCTGTCCGGGGAACCGCCCCACCCTGCAGCATCACGCGGCCGCCTCCGTCTTGAACCACTCGATGAGCTGCGGCAGCCCGGCGTCGAAGCTGACCTCCGGCTGCCAGCCGAGGACCCGCTTCGCCTTGCTCACGTCGAGCGCGCTGCGGAGCAGTTCGCCCGCACGGGCCTCGCCGAACTCGAGCTTCGGCTCGACGCCCATCACCCGTCCCACGATGGCGGCGAGCTCGAGCACCGAGGTCTGCTTCGCGGTGGCGATGTTGAACGCGCGCGACTCGTGCGCCGTCACCGGCGGCATGGGGCAGGTGCTCGCGAGGACGTTGGCCCGCGCCACGTCGCCGACGAACACGTAGTCGCGGGTCTGCTTGCCGTCGCCGAAGATGGTGAGCGGGCGATCCTCCAGCAGGCGCGACACGAAGATCGACACCACGCCGGCCTCGGACTTGGGATCCTGGCGCGGCCCGAAGACGTTGGCGTAGCGCATCGCGACGGCCTCGAAGCCCCGCAGCGCCCCGAGCATGCGGATGTAGTGCTCGCCCGCGAGCTTGCTGGTGCCATAGGGCGAGATGGGGCAGTTGGGCGCGGTCTCGGGCGTCGGCACCACCTCGGGATCGCCGTACACCGTGCCGCCGCTCGACGCGAAGACGACGCGCTTCACGCCGCCCTCCCCCGCGCCCTCGAGCAGGTTCACGAGGCCCACGATGTTGATGGCGGCGTCGAACGCGGGCTCGTCCACCGAGACCCGCACGTCGATCTGCGCCGCATGATGGTTGAGCACGTCGAACCGGCCCTCGGCGACCACGCGCTTGGCTTCCTGCGAGCGGATGTCGGCCTTCACGAAGGTGGCGCCCTTGGGGACGTTCTTCTCGTGGCCGCGCGACAGGTCATCGAGCACCGTGACGTCCCAGCCGCCGCGCAGGTATGCCTCGGCGATGTGTGACCCGATGAAACCGGCGCCGCCGGTGACCAGCACCCGTCCGCTCATGCCGAACCCCTCGCAAGTGGGGAAATCCTTGCGCGACCGTGGGATAGCCCCACCGCGCGGAACCGCCGCCAAATATAGACGGGAGGGTCGGCAACGGGAGCGAGACGGGCCTCCGGGCGATGGGCCCGCAACGGCGAAGGCGGCGCTCCCCGGGGGAGGCGCCGCCTTCGAGCCGTCGGGAACGAGCTCGCGTCAGCCCGGCAGCTTCGCCACCTGCCGCGCCGCCGCACCGCGTGCGATGTTCGCGTAGGTGATGCCGATCACGATGGCCGTGGCGGTGTGCTCGCGCACGTGCACCACCTGGAGCCGGGCGAGCTCACGGTCCACCTTGGCCGTCCCGTCGGCGTAGTAGCCGCCGGAGGGGCCCCGTACCTCGAACAGGTCGCCGAGCCCGACGCCGTCGGCCTTGCCCTTGTCGAGGAAGACGTAGCGCTGCGGCTGCTGCAGGTCGCTTGTGCCCTGCCAGCCGAGTACCCGGGCCGCGACGCCGTCGGTGATGGGCGCCGCCCGGTTCTTGTTCTGTGCCGGGAAGGTCTCGAGCGGGAGCACCCACTGGCCCGGCTCGGTGGCGTCGAAGAACTTCACGGCGCGCGCGAGGGGGCGGCTGTCGTCGTAGCGCACCACCACCATGATCCCGGTGGGCGTGATGACCTCGCCGTAGTCGCCGATGCGGCCGTTGCGCTCCACGATGAGCAGCGAGTCGCCGATCTCGTACCGGGCTCCCTTCGGCGGCGACACCTCGAGCTCGGCGCTCAACATCGAGGGCCCCGTGTTCTGGGCGGCGGTGATCTGCATGGGCGACGTACGCGCCACGACGCGGCCGAACGGCAGTTTCTGGTCTTCGGTGAGGAAGCCCGCGCCGTAGAATTCGCCGCGCCGGACGGGGCGGTAGTTGTCCTGGGAGTAGGAGCGGATCGTCTCGCGCGCCGAGTTGTTCTGCGACCCCATCATGGGGAAGATGCCGCCGGCCTGGCGGTCGTCCACGTCGGTGAGCTCGGCCAGCGACCGCATCGTGGTGTCGGGCGGCGCGGCGTCGGGCCCGGGCGTATCCTGCTTGGGCACCGCGGAGATGCCGGCCCCCGGCGCCAACCGCAGCACCTCGCCGGGATAGATCCAGTGCGGATCCTCGACCACGTCGGTGTTGAGGCGGTAGATCTCGGGCCACAGCAGCGGATCGCCGAGATACTGCTGGGACAGCGACCAGAGGGTGTTGCCCTGCGACACCGTGTGCGTCTGCGGCTGCTGCGCCGCGAGGACGGTGGGCGCGAGCAGCGCCAGACCCGTCATCAGGCCGCGCAGCAGCGGCATGGCCTCACGACGAACTCGGGGCGCTTCGGTGGCATGACGCGACATCGGCGTCTCCCTGCGTGGATGCGGACGATGTTGGGAGCCAACGGAAACTCCCGCCGACCACCGGCGGGGATCAGGAACAATGTACGGGAAAGCAAGATCGACGCCAACCATTGCAGCGCAGACGCAACAGCGTAAGTCTATACCCTGCAACGTTTCCATATTCTGATGCGTTCCCGCCCCCCGGCGCCCCGTCGCAATCGGCGACGATCCGGGCGGAGGGAAGCGGACCGGCCGGGAGGGGGCATGGGGCGATTCGAGGACGGGTTGCGGCGCTGGGCTGGCCTTGCCGAGGGTACCGATATCGAAGGGACGGTGGAGCGGGTCGCCGCCGACTCCAGCCTGCGGGGAGCCAACCTCTGGCTGCTCGCCTGCTCCGCGGTGCTGGCCTCCATCGGCCTCGACACCAACTCTGCGGCCGTGATCATCGGCGCGATGCTCATTTCGCCGCTCATGGGTCCGATCGTCGGCATCGGCCTCGCGACCGGCATCGACGACCGGGCCCTGCTGAACGGGTCCCTGAAGTCGTTCGGGATGGCGATGGCCATCGCGCTGGCGGCGAGCTTTCTCTATTTCCTCGCCACGCCGCTCGGCGAGGTGACCAGCGAACTGCAGGCGCGCACCTCCCCCACCCTGCTCGACGTGGGTGTCGCGTTCTTCGGCGGGCTCGCGGGCATCGTCTCGGGATCGCGGCGGGAGCAGACCAACGCGATTCCGGGCGTCGCCATCGCGACGGCACTCATGCCGCCGCTGTGCACCGCGGGCTTCGGCCTCGCCACGGGCAACCTGCGCTTCTTCGCCGGGGCCTTCTACCTCTTCTTCATCAACGCCGTCTTCATCAGCCTGGCCACCTTCTTCGTGGTGCGCGGCCTGCGCTTCCCGCTGAAGCGGGTCGAGCCGGCCCGCCAGCGCGCGGTGACGATGTGGGTGACGGCCTTCGCGGTGTTGGTGACGCTGCCGAGCGCCTGGATCCTCTACGCCCTCGTGCGCGAGGCGCGGCAGCAGCAGCGCGTCACGTCCTTCGTGCGCCAGCACGTGGCCGCGTCCGATCGCGACGCGCTGCGCTGGGACGTGGTGCCGAGCGATTCGGGCCCGGTGCTCACCGTGCTCGTGGCCGGCCGGCCCATGAGCCACATCGAGGAGGACTCGGCGCGCGCCGTGCTCGGGCGCACGCGGCGGCTCGACGCGATGGGCCTCCGGGTGGTGCAGACGGAGCTCTCGCCGGAGGAGCGCCGCGAGCTGACCACGGAGACCTCCGCCGCCGTGCTGCAGGCGCTCGAGGCACGCACGCGTGCCGTACCGCAACCGCGCAACCCGCTCGGCCCGCTGCCGCTCGACACGATGGCCGTCGCGCAGTTGCAGCGTGAAATCCGCGCACTGCATCCCGAGCTCACCGAGGTCGCGGTGGGCGCGCTGACGGCGGTCGATTCCCTTGGCCGCAGCAGGACCCTGCCCACCATCACCATCG
>DASUOW010000350.1:0-9610 GCA_036276435.1 Gemmatimonadales bacterium | reverse complement strand
AGTATTCCGCGTCCGCGTGCTCGAAGTAGGGGTTCTTCGTCCGCGAGAGCGTGGTCTCGACGTCATAACGCAGCGGCGGGACCCAGATCGGGTCCCGCTCGTGCAGCCGGTACGGCAGGTCGATGAAGCGCTTGAGGTCCCGTGAGCTGCGGACCGGACGGACGGTCACCGCGCTCAGATGACCCCCAGTTCGCGGCCGATCCTGCCGAACGCCTCGAGGGCGAAGTCGATCTGCTCGAAGCTGTGCGTGGCCATGAGGCTGGTGCGCAGGCGGCATTCGGTGATCGGCACCGCGGGCGCCGTGACCGGATTGGTGAACACGCCGGCATCGAAGAGCATCCGCCAGAAGAGCAGCGTCTTCTCCAGCGGCCCGATGAGCACCGGGATGATCGGCGTCTCGGTGGGGCCGATGTCGAAGCCCAGCTCGCGGAAGCCCGCCGCCAGCCGCCGGGTGTTGGCCCACAGCTGCTCGCGCCGCTCGGGTTCCTGCTGCAGCACCTCGAGCGCCGCGAGCACGCCCGCCGTGTTGGCCGGCGGCAGCGACGCGGTGAAGATGAGCGGCCGGCTGTGGTGGCTCAGGTAGTGGATCACCGATTCCGACCCCGCCACGAAGCCGCCGATCGACGCGAGCGACTTGGAGAAGGTGCCGGCGATGATGTCCACCTCGTCGGTCATGCCGAAGTGCGCGGCGGTGCCGTCGCCCTTGGGGCCGAGGACGCCGAGGCTGTGCGCATCGTCGACGGCGAGCGCGGCGCCGTGCTTGTGCGCGATGCGCACGAGGTTCGGCACGTCGGCGATGTCGCCTTCCATCGAGTAGATGCCGTCCACCACGATCATCGTCGCGGTGCCCGGCTTGAGCCGGGACAGCTTGCGCTCGAGGCCGACGAGGTCGTTGTGGTTGAAGCGCTCCGTCTCGCCGTACGACATCTTGGCGCCGTCGACGATGGAGGCGTGGTCGAGCTTGTCGAGCAGCACCACGTCGCCGCGCCCGATCAGGCCGGAGATGAGCCCGAGGTTCGCGGTGTACCCGGTGGAGAAGACGAGGCACGCCTCCTTGCCCAGGAACTTCGCCAGCTCGTGCTCGAGCTGCTGGTGCAGGTCGAGGGTGCCGTTCAGGAAGCGGCTGCCGGTGCACCCGGAGCCGTACCGGTGCAGCGCCCGCTCGGCCGCCTCGAGGACCTTGGGATGGTGCGTCAGGCCGAGGTAGTTGTTCGACCCGAGCATGATGCGCCGCTGGCCCTCGATCGTGACCACCGTGTCCTCGGACTCGGAGATCGGCTTGAAGTACGGGTAGAGCCCCGCGGCCTTCACTTCCTTGGCCTTGGTGAACTGCCGGCACTTCTCGAACAGGGCCACCTGATGCAGCGTTGGAGCGTCCACGGCGCCTCTTGTCGATGGGGTGTAGCGATCCCCGAAACGGGCGGATGCCGCATATGACCTTGCATGATAACGAGTTGCCTCAGGTGCGACAAGCGTCCTGAGGCCTCGTTACGGCGCGTCGGGCGCGCGCCGGCGCCGGGGGCGACGGGAGCGGTGTATGACCCCATGGAGCATTGACTTGGGTCCCGTTCCGGCGGCACATTCCAACCATGAACAGCGACACCGGCATGCCATCGCGCCGCGAGTTCCTGCGGCAGGGAACGGCCCTCGGGGCCGCGCTGGCGCTCGGCAGCCAGGCGGCCCTGGCGCAGGCGCTCGAGCCCGATCCCGAGGTGCCCAACGAGCAGATCGCCAAGCTGCTCAAGGACCTCTTCGGCGACCGCCCCATCCGGCGCGGGCACGTGGCGCTGGACATGCCCGTGGTGGCCGAGGACGGCCGCGTGGTGCCGGTCATCATCGACACCGACCTGCCGATGACGGCGGCGAAGCACGTGAAGGCAGTGCACCTGATCGTGGACCACAACCCTGATCCGCATCTCGCCGCCTTCGAGGTCACCCCCGCGCTCGGCAAGCTGTCCATCCAGACGCGCATCAAGATGAAGCGCACCACCTGGGTGCGCTGCATCGCCGAGACGAGCGACGGCGAGGTGTGGGCCGACTACGCCCGCGTCTCGGTCACCCTCAACGGGTGCGGCTGACATGACGCGACGCGACGTGGGCGACGCACGCATCCGCGTGCCGCAGCGCATCTCGAAGGGCGACACGATCCTGGTGCACTCCATCATCCAGCACCCGATGGACACCGGCTTCTTCCGGACCGCCGACGGCCAGCCGATCCCGGCGTGGTTCATCAAGGACGTCGTGGTGACCTACGCGGGGCAGCAGGTGGCGAAGTTCACCTGGACCTCGGGCGTCAGCCGCGACCCGGTGGTGAGCTTCCACCTCGTGGCCGATCGCGAGGGGCCGCTCACCATGACGTGGACCGACAGCAAGGGCGCGGTCTTCGAGCAGACGGCACAGATCGCCTTCGGCACCACCTGACGCGCGGCCCGGGACCTCCCGGGCCGCTTCGGCCTCCATGCTCATCTCCCTGCTCGCCACCCTCGCGACGGGCGCCGCCGTCCCGCCGCGCCCGCCGCTGCCCGTGCGGCAGGTGGCACCGGGCGTGTACCTCGTGCCCGGCGACACCGGCCGCGGCTCGGAAGGCCGCGCGAACGCCGGCTTCATCGTCACCGGCGACGGCGTCGTCGCCATCGACGCGCAGGCGAGCCCGGTGGACGCGGAGCGCATGCTGGCCGCGATCCGCCAGGTGACGAAGCAGCCCGTGCGCTGGGTGATCCTCACGCACCATCACCCCGATCATCACTTCGGCACCATCGTCTTCAAGCGGCAGGGCGCGAAGGTGATGGCGCACCCGGACACGCACACCCTGTCCGCCGAGGGCGGCGAGGACGCGGCGCTCGCGGACTGGAGCCGGGTGGTCGGCGTGCAGAACCTGCTCGGCTTCGAGTACGCCAACACGCCGGACCGTCCCGTCACCACCGCCGACACGCTCCGCCTTGGCGGCATCACCATCATCGCGGCCCACCTTGGCCCCGCGCACACCCCCGGCGACCTCGTGGTGTGGCTGCCCGAGCGGAAGGTGCTCTTCGCCGGCGACCTGCTGATCGAGGACGGCGTGAGCATGATGGTCGACGGCAACTCGCGCGCGATGCTGGCGGCGATGGACGCGCTGAAGCGCTACGCCGCCGACGTGGTGGTGCCGGGACACGGGCGCCTGCCCGCCGCGCCCGTCGAACTCGAGGACTCGACGCGCCGCTACGTCGCGGCCCTGCGCGACGAGATGAAGCACGCCATCGAGCAGGGCGTGCCGATGCGGAAGGCGCTCGCGGCGCTGCCCCCGCCCGATCCCGAGCGGCCGGTGTCGCTCAACAGCCGGCGGCGACGGAATGCCGCTCGCGTGTACGTCGAGATGGAGCGCGAGTACCTGGGGCTCGACGCCAGCAGCGCGCCATGACACGCCTGCTCCTCGCGCTCGCGTGCGCCCTGGGGCTGGTACCGACGGCAACGGCGCAGGCGCGGCCCCTGCCGCAGCTCCTTCCCACCGATACGCTCGCGGCCTGGCTCGCGCGCGGCACGCCGGTGCGCGTGCTCGACGTGCGGCTCGACGTGTGGAGCTACCTCAAGGGCCACCTCCCCGAGGCGCAGTACCTCAACGTCGAGACGTTGCGCGCCAGTCGCGGGGGCGTGCCGGTGCAGCTCCTGGAGGCCCCCGCGTATCGCGCCATCTTCCAGCGGCTCGGCCTCGAGCCGTCGGTGCCGGTGGTGGTGTACAGCGCCGGCGAGACGCTCAACATCGACGCCACGTGGGTGACGTGGCTCCTCGCCGCGATGGGGCACCCGCGCGTCTACCTGCTCGACGGCGGCTACTACAAGTGGTCGTTCGAGCATCGCGCGATGGCGCGGAGATATCCCAGGGTCGCGTCGGCGGGCAGCTGGTGGAGTCGTCGCGCCTTCGAGCCGGATACCGCCTCGCTCGCGGAGGTGCGGCGGGTGGTGGAGCGCGGCGGGGCCGTGCTGGTGGACGCGCGCCCGCCGGAGCAGTTCGCGGGCGAGGCCGGCACCCAGATGCGGCTCGGGCACATTCCGGGCGCGCTCAACCACTGGTGGCAGGACGACCTCGAGACGTCCGGCTTCGGCCGCGTCTTCAAGCCGGTGGAGGCGTTGCGCGCGTCATACGCGGCCCAGGGCATCACGCCCGACCGGGACATCATCCTCTACTGCAACACCTCCACCGAGGCGAGCCACCTGTGGTTCGCGCTGCGCGTCCTGCTCGGCTATCCGCGCGTGCGGATCTATGCCGGCTCCTGGACCGAGTGGGCCGAGCGCGAGGAGCTGCCGGTGGCCACGGGCCCGTCGCGCGCCTCACCGTGACGACATAGAATTCACCGATCCCTCAGCATCTGAGACGCTCATGGCGGCCATCACGCTCAAGATCAACGGTCAGGACAAGCAGGTCGACGTACCCGAGGACATGCCGCTGCTCTGGGTGCTGCGCGACCGGCTGGACCTGACGGGCACCAAGTTCGGTTGCGGCATCGGCTCGTGCGGCGCGTGCACGGTGCATCTCGACGGCGTGGCGGTGCGCTCCTGCCAGACGCCCGCCGTGGCGGCCGCCGGGCGTTCCATCACCACCATCGAAGGCCTCTCGGCCGACGGCTCGCACCCGGTGCAGCAGGCCTGGATCGAGGCGCAGGTGCCGCAGTGCGGCTACTGCCAGTCGGGCCAGATCATGGCTGCCGCGGCCCTGCTCGCCACGAACCCCGACCCGAGCGACACCGACATCGACACCGCGATGTCCGGCAACCTGTGCCGCTGCGGCACGTACCAGCGCATCCGCAAGGCCATCCATCGCGCGGCCGAGGCGGGGAAGACAGCGTGAGTCCGGTCGTTTCGCGTCGCGAGTTCCTCAAGACCGGCGCCGCGACTGGCGCCGGTCTCGTCATAGCGGTGCAGCTGCAGGGCTGCGCGAAGCAGGCGCCGCCGGCGTCGACGGCCCCGTTCGCGCCGAACGCGTGGGTGCGGGTGCAGGACGACGGCTCCGTGCTGATCGAGGTGGATCGCTCCGAGATGGGACAGGGCGTCTCGACCGCGCTGCCGATGCTGGTCGCGGAGGAACTCGAGGCCGACTGGAGCTCGGTGCGCTACGAGGCGGCGCCCGCGAACCCCGCCTACGGCAACAAGCTCACCCGGGGCATGCAGGTCACGGGCGGCAGCACGGCCGTGCCGAACGGCTGGGTGCCGCTGCGGCAGGCCGGCGCCCAGGCGCGCGAGATGCTCCTATCGGCGGCCGCGGCGCGCTGGGGCGTCGATCGCGCGACCTGCCACGCCGAGAACAGCCGGGTGCTGCACGAGGCGAGCGGACGCTCGGCGACGTACGGCGAGCTGGCCACCGCGGCCGCGAAGCTGCCGGTGCCCGAGACGGTGCGGCTCAAGGATCCGAAGGACTGGAAGCTCATCGGGCGTCCGGTACCGCGGCTCGACGTGCCGGCGGTGGTGCGCGGCGAGCCTGTCTTTGCCGGGGACGTGCGTGTACCGGGCATGCTGGTGGCGCAGGTGGAGCGCCCGCCCGTGCTGGGCGGCAGCGTGAAGTCGTTCGACGACGCGGAGGCGAGGGCGGTGCCGGGCGTGCGCGCCGTGGTACAGCTCAGCGGCGGCGTCGCGGTGATCGCCGAAGACTTCTGGGCGGCGAGGAAGGGCCGCGAGGCGCTGGTGGTGGAGTGGGACGAGGGACCCAACACCGCGCTCGACAGCGATGCCGTGCGTGCGACGCTGCGCGCGCTGGTCGCGCAGCCGAAGGGTGCGGTGGTGCGCCAGGACGGTGACGCGCCCGGAACCATCGCCAGCCTCACGAGGAAGCTCCGCGTCGAATACGAGGCGCCCTATCTCGCGCACGCCACCATGGAGCCGATGACCTGCTCGGCCGATGTACGGCCAGACGGCGTCACGCTGTGGGCACCGACGCAGATGCAGTGGGGGCCGAAGACGTTCGGCGGCGGTGCACAGGGCACCGCGGCGACGATCGCCGGCGTCGACATGGAGCGGGTGGACGTGCGCACCACGAAGCTCGGCGGCGGCTTCGGCCGCCGTTCCGAGATGGACTTCATCGCCGATGCGGTCGAGGCGTCGAAGGCGATCGGGGCGCCGGTGCGCGTGGTGTGGACGCGCGAGGACGACATGCGCCACGACTTCTACCGGCCGGTCACGCTGCACGTCTTCGAGGGCGCGGTGGACGAGGCGGGCCGGCCGGTGGCGTGGTCACACGTCATCGCCGGGCCGTCGATCATGGCGCGCTACCTCCCGAGCTGGATGCCGGAGTTCGCGGCCAACAAGATGGGCATGCTGAAGCACGGCGCCGACCCCACGTCGGTCGAGGGCGCCGAGAACATCCCGTACGGCATCGCGAACGTGCGGGTGGACTACCGGCGCGCGGAGATCCCGGTGCCGGTGGGCTTCTGGCGCTCCGTGGGCAGCTCGCAGAACGCGTTCGCGACGGAAGGATTCATCGACGAGCTGGCCGATCTCGCGGGACAGGACCCCGTGGCGTTCCGGCGCGCGCTGCTCGCCGACAAGCCGCGCCACCGTGCCGTGCTCGACCTGGCCGCCGAGAAGGCGGGCTGGGGCACGCCGCTGCCGCCGGGACGTGCGCGCGGCGTGGCGGTGGCCGAGTCGTTCGGGAGCTTCGTGGCCGAGGTCGCCGAGGTGAGCGTGACGAACGGCGTGGTGCGGGTGCACAGGGTGACGTGCGCCATCGACTGCGGGCAGGTCGTGAATCCGGACATCGTCACGGCGCAGATGGAGGGAGCCATCGCCTACGGCCTCACGGCGGCGCTCAAGGGCGAGATCACCATCGAGAAGGGCCGGGTGAAGCAGTCCAACTTCCTCGACTATCCGCTGTTGCGCATCGATGAGATGCCGGAGATCGCCGTCCACCTCGTGCCCTCGACCGAGAATCCCGGCGGTGTTGGGGAGCCGGGGACGCCGCCGATCGCGCCCGCGGTGGCGAATGCCGTCTCGGCGCTCACGGGGACGCGGGTGCGACGGTTGCCCATCCGCCTGTCGTCCTGACCCTGAGCGTGGCGAAGGGTAAGGATGACGCGGGGTGTTGCGCCGCTGCGCCCCGAACCCTACGCTTCATGCCGTGACATCCCCCTTCCCAGTCAATCGCCCGCGCCGCCGCCGTCGTTCGGAGGCCCTGCGCGCGCTCGTCCGTGAGCACGATCTCCGGGTCGAGCACCTGATCCAGCCCATCTTCGCCTGCCACGGACGCGACGTGGCCCGCGAAGTCCCCTCGATGCCCGGCGTCTTCAACCTGTCGGTCGACGAGCGCCTCGACGCCGAGATCGACCGGCTCGTCGAGCTCGGCATCCCGGCCGTGATCCTCTTCGGCCTGCCGGCCGCGAAGGACCCGGTGGGCCTCGAGAACTTCGCCGCCGACGGCATCGTGCAGCAGGCGCTGCGCCGCATCCGCGCGCGCGCGCCGCAGATCCTGCGCATCACGGACGTGTGCTGCTGCGAGTACACGGACCACGGGCACTGCGGCATTCTCACGAAGGACGGCGTGGTGGACAACGACGCCACCCTCGAGATCCTGGGCCGGGTGGTGACGAGCCACGCCGAGGCCGGCGCCGACATCGTGGCGCCGAGCGGGATGATGGACGGCATGGTGCAGGCCATCCGCCGGGCGCTCGACGGCGCGGGCCACACCGACATCGCGCTGCTCAGCTACGCGGTGAAGTACGCCAGCGGCTACTACGGCCCGTTCCGCGAGGCGGCCGGCAGCACGCCGTCGTTCGGCGATCGCAAGCAGTACCAGATGGATCCGGCCAACAGGCGCGAGGCGCTGCTCGAGGCCGCGCTCGACGAGGCCGAGGGCGCCGACATGCTGATGGTGAAGCCGGCGCTCGCCGACATGGACGTGATCCACGCGGTGCGCGAGCGCACCCAGCTGCCCCTCGTCTGCTACAACGTGAGCGGCGAGTACGCGATGGTGAAGGCGGCGGCGCAGAACGGCTGGATCGACGAGCGCCGCGTGGTGATGGAGACGCTCCTCGGCATGCGGCGCGCCGGGGCCGATGCGATCATCACCTATCACGCCAAGGACGTCGCCCAATGGCTGCAGGCCACCTGACCCCATGAGCGCCACCCTCCGCCCCTCCGTGACGACCCGCTCCGAGTCCCTGTTCGCCGAAGCACAGCGCCTCCTGCCCGGCGGGGTGAACAGCCCCGTCCGCGCCTTCCGGAGCGTCGGCGGCACGCCGCGCTTCATGGCGAAGGGGCAGGGTGCGTGGATGGAGGACGTGGACGGCAACCGCTACCTGGACCTGGTGAACTCGTGGGGGCCGCTCATCCTGGGGCACGCGCATCCCGCGGTGCTCGAGGCCATCGTCCGCGCGGCGCGGGACGGCACCACGTTCGGTGCGCCCACCGAGCTCGAGGTGCGCCTTGCGGAGCGGATCGTGGCGACGTTCCCGTCGGTGGAGATGGTGCGCTTCGTGAGCTCCGGCACCGAGGCGGCGATGAGCGCGGTGCGCCTCGCGCGCGCCGCCACGCAGCGCAACTGCATCGTGAAGTTCGACGGCTGCTACCACGGCCACGCCGATGCGCTGCTCGCCGCCGCCGGCTCGGGCGTCGCGACGCTCGGCCTGCCCGACTCGCCGGGCGTGACGGCGGCGACGGTGAAGGACACGCTGATCGTGCGGTACAACGATCTCGACGCGGTGGAGGCCCTCTTCCGCGCGCGTGGCGACGAGATCGCGGCGGTGATGCTCGAGCCCGTGGTGGGCAACATGGGCGTGGTGCCGCCGGTGCCCGGCTTCCTCGAGGGCCTGCGTGCCGTCACCGCGCGTCACGGCGCGCTGCTCGTGTTCGACGAGGTGATGACCGGCTGGCGCGTGCACCCGCAGGGCGCGCAGGTGCTCTACGGCATCACGCCCGACCTCACCGTGATGGGGAAGGTGATGGGCGGTGGCCTGCCCGCGGCGGGCTACGGCGGCCGACGCGACCTGATGCAGATGGTGGCTCCCGCCGGCCCGATGTACCAGGCGGGCACGCTGTCCGGCAACCCGCTGGCCATGGCCGCGGGCCTCGCCACGCTCGAGGTGCTCGCGGAGCCTGGCCTGTGGCAGCGCGCCGAGCAGTGGGCGGCCGAGGCGAGCGCCGAGATCGGCGTGGCGCTCGCGAAGGTGGGAGTGCCGGTGACGGTGCAGCGGGTGGGCACCATGCTCACGCCGTTCTTCACCGCGACGCCCGTGCGCAACTACGACGATGCCAAGGCCACCGACAAGGCGGTCTACAACCGCTTCTTCCACGCCATGCTCGACGCCGGCGTGTACCTTCCGCCGTCGGCGTTCGAGGCGGCGTTCGTCTCCGTGATGCACGGCCCCGCGGAGCTGGCGCATTTCCGGGCGGCGTGCGAGCTCGCGGCCCGGGCAGCGGCACCCTAGTACCGGAACGGAACCTTCCAACGGTCGTTTCCGTCAGTACCGGGGCGGGCCTGCGGGCCCGCCCACATCGTTCCCGGTATGTCTACGGATCCATTCATCGACACCTCAAGGTCGGCGTTCGTCATGGCACTCTCCTCCCTGGTCCGGCTGGCACTCCTCCCGACGCTCGCGAGCACGATGCTCGTCGCCCCCCTTCCCGCGCAGCAGAAGGCACCCGCGAAGCC
>DASUOW010000349.1:0-5896 GCA_036276435.1 Gemmatimonadales bacterium | reverse complement strand
TGGCGCGGCAGCGCTACCGCCTCGCCGAGCCGAAGCGTCGCTACGACACCGACGAGCGCTACCGCTCGGGCAGCCGCGAGTTCGACGACCGCGGCATCATCTACATCCGCCACGGCGCGCCCGACGACACCGTGCGCTACGTCGCCGTCGGCGTGTGCATGAACGAGACGTGGCGCTACCGCCGGCCCGACGGCGACGTGGTGCTGCACTTCGTGGCCCGCGACGACGTGCGGGACTTCCGTCTCGTCGAGAGCGTGCTCGACATCATGGACGCCGGCGGCATCACGCGGCTGCGGAAGGAGAACTGCGAGGGCGGCAACGTCTCCGAGCTCGTGCTCTCGCGCGTCGGGCTCTCGCCGCTCTACGACCGGCTGCTCAACGCCAGCCGCAACAACTACCTCCAGCTGGCCAACGAGGACCGGGTCCAGGGGCAGCAGGCCATCCGCACCGGCACCACCACCGACAGCTACGCGCTCCGCTTCCAGACGCCCCTCTACGCGGTGGCGGACGGCCTCGTGGTCGGCCGCGACGAAGGCCGTCCGCTGCTGCACGTCACCTTCGCGCTCGAGGGGGAGACGGCGTGGTCGCGCGCGACCGAGGTGGGGCAGGCGTACCCGGTGCGGCTCCGGGTGATGGCGTCCGGCGCCGGCGGCGAACTGCTCGCCTCGGTGGACACCGCGCGCATCTTCCTCGCCGAGCGCAAGCTGGGGCGCAACGAGTTCCTGATGGGCCGCGTCGCGGTGCCGGTGCCGCCGGGCGTGGTGCGCTACCGCGTCGCGGTGTCGCAGGGCGACGAGCGCGGCGTGCTGCTGCCGACCGACTCCGCGCTCGCGCCGCCGGTGGCGGGGCCGCTCGCGCTCAGCGACGTGGCGCTCGGCGCGCCGGGCGTGGGAGCGCGCTGGACACCGCCGGCGGGCGAGGTGGTGCGGATGAACCCGCTGGCGCTCTATCGGGTCGGCGGCACGCTCGAGCTGTACGCGGAGGTCTACGGTGTCGCGACAGGGGCGCCGCTGTCCGTGACGCTCGACGTGACGCGGCAGGGCAAGCGCGGGCTGTTCGGCCTGTTCGGCGGGAAGCGCTCGCTCACCATCCAGAGTGATGAGGTGGCGGAGGGGCCGGGAAGCGTCATCCGTCGCAGCGTGTCGCTCGCGGGCCTGCCGGAGGGCACGTACCGGCTCGCGCTGCGCGTGCGGGACGCGACGGGCACGACGGTGGAGCGGCGGCGCAGCTTCCGCCTCGTCGCGCGG
Source organism: Gemmatimonadales bacterium (assembly GCA_036276435.1). Lineage (GTDB taxonomy): Bacteria > Gemmatimonadota > Gemmatimonadetes > Gemmatimonadales > GWC2-71-9 > JAGGAG01. Next base: position 4,649 of record DASUOW010000349.1, on the reverse strand, counting down.
CCCGGAGTCGGCTCACCTTGATACCGCGGGGCGCGGACCGGTAGCTTCCCCGCACCCTTCACCCCGCGCCCACATGCCCGTCATCCATCCGTCGGCCTTCATCGCGTCCACCGCCAGCGTCATGGGCGACGTGACGATCGGCGCCGACGCGAGCGTCTGGTACGGCGCCGTGCTCCGCGGCGACCTCGAGGCCATCGAGATCGGCGACGAGACCAACATCCAGGACCTGACGATGGTGCACGCCGACCCGGGGGTGCCGTGCCGCATCGGCCGGCGTGTCGGGGTGGGGCATCGCGCCATCCTGCACGGGTGCACGATCGAGGATCAGTGCCTCATCGGGATGGGTAGCATCATCCTGAACGGCGCGTGCGTCGGCACCGGCAGCGTGATCGCCGCCGGGGCGCTGGTGCCCGAGGGGATGCACGTGCCGGCGGGGTCCCTGGTGATGGGCGTGCCGGGCCGCATCGTGCGGCCGGTCGATGCAGCGCTCGCGGAGCGGATCGCGGGCACCTGGTCGCGCTACGTAGCACATGCGAAGCGGCATCGCAATGGGGAATGGCCGATCGCTGGCGCGCGATGAGCGGGTCGTGACCGCGGCGCCACGCGGGGCCGGGAAGGTTGTGACAGGTTTGTGATGTGGGTTGCTGAAAACGACGTCATTCCGTGGGCTTTCCGGCGTATTGTGTCCCACCGCGCCGGGTCCTACTTTTTGCCTCCCTCGTCCGGTCGTCGCAGCACGCGGTCGGCGGCGGACGCAGGACCGGTTGGCAGCGGCGCGCCAGCGCCGATCCGTCTCCATCTTCCGACAATATGAGTCTGCCTATGCACGGAACCCCGCCGAGGGAGAAGCTCGACCTTTCCCCCAATGCGCTCACGGTGCTCGAGAAGCGGTATCTCGTTCGCGACGAGTCGGGCAAGCCGGTGGAGACGTCGGCCGACCTGTTCTGGCGCGTGGCGCGCACCATCGCCGAGCCGGACCGGAAGTACGGCGCGAGCGAGGGGGCGGTGGAGGCCCTGGCGGAGGCGTTCTTCGGGCTGATGGCCAGCCGGAAGTTCATGCCGAACTCGCCCACGCTGATGAACGCGGGCCGGCCCCTCGGCCAGCTCTCGGCGTGCTTCGTCCTCCCGGTCGACGACGCGCTCAGCAACGGGCAGAGCGGCATCTACGACACGCTGCGCTCGATGGCGCTCGTGCACCAGTCGGGCGGCGGCACGGGCTTCAGCTTCTCGCGCCTGCGCCCGAAGAACGACATCGTGCGCTCCACCATGGGCGTGGCGTCGGGCCCGGTGTCCTTCATGTCCCTCTTCGACGCCTCCACCGACGTCGTCAAGCAGGGCGGCACGCGCCGTGGCGCCAACATGGGCATCCTGCGCGTCGATCATCCGGACGTGCTCGAGTTCATCTCGTGCAAGGACGACACCACCAAGAACACGAACTTCAACATCTCCGTCGCCGTCACCGACGCCTTCATGCAGGCCGTCGAGAAGGACGAGGAGTACGAGCTCTACCACCCGAAGACGCGCGTCGTGGCCGGCCGGCTCCGCGCCCGTGACGTGTGGCAGAAGATCATCGACGGTGCCTGGAAGACGGGCGAGCCGGGCGTGTACTTCATCGACCGGGCCAACTACTACAATCCGGTCCCGCACCTCGGCGCCTACGAGGCGACGAACCCCTGCGGCGAGCAGCCCCTCCTCCCGTACGACGTCTGCAACCTCGGCTCCATCAACCTCGGCGTGTTCGTCAAGGACAACGCCGTCGACTGGGACGAGCTGCGCCAGGTGGTGTACCTCACCACCCACTTCCTCGAGAACGTGATCGACGCGAACAGCTACCCGCTGCCGCAGATCACCGACCTCGCCAACCGCATCCGGCGCATCGGCCTGGGCGTCATGGGCCTCGCCGACCTGTTCATCCGGCTCGGCCTGCCCTACGACTCGGACGAGGCCGTCGATCTCGGCCGCCGCATCCAGGCGTTCGTGGACGAGGAGGCGAAGAAGGAGTCGGAGCGCCTCGCCACCATCCGCGGCGTCTTCCCCGAGTGGGAGCGCAGCATCTGGGGCCCGGACGAGACCTGCGCGCGCGGCCCCAACGGCGAGCGCATCCGCCCCATGCGGAAGCTGCGCAACTGCAACGTCACCACCGTGGCGCCCACGGGCACCATCTCGATCATCGCGGGCTGCAGCTCGGGCATCGAGCCGCTCTTCGCCGTCGCGTTCATGCGCAACCAGGCCGGTGTCCTCATGCCGGACGTGAACGAGGACTTCGTCGCCATCGCGAAGCGCGAGGGCTGGTACAGCGAGGAGCTCGTGCGCCGCATCGCCGAGTCGGGCAACATCCACTTCGACGAGGTCCCGGCGAAGTGGCAGCGCGTCTTCACCACGGCGAACCACATCAGGCCCGAGTGGCACGTCCGCATGCAGGCCGCGTTCCAGGAGAACAACGACTCCGCCATCTCGAAGACGGTGAACTTCGCCAACGACGCCACGAAGGAGTACGTCGAGGACATCTACCGCCTCGCGTTCAAGCTCGGGTGCAAGGGCGTCACCGTGTACCGTGATGGCAGCCGCGACATGCAGGTGCTCTCCACCGGCAGCACCGCGAAGAAGGTCGCGGAGCAGGCCACGGCCAGCGGCAAGGCCGAGGCGCGGGCCGACCTCGCCACGTCGTCGATGGGTGGCGGGCCCGCCGCCGTCGAGGTCGAGCGCGAGGAAGCCGCCGACGTGCACGGCGAGCTCGCCGAGCTGCGCGCCGAGAACGCCCGGCTCCGCAGCCTCGTCCACGACCTCGAAGCGGAGAACCTGCAGCGCCGCCAGAAGCGGTCGCGCCCCGAGATGCTGCGCGGCACCACGCGCCGCATCGAGACGCCGCTGGGTACGCTCTACGTCACCATCACCGAGGACGACAAGGGTCAGGCGTTCGAGGTGTTCATGAGCCTCGGCAAGGCGGGCGGCGCCCTCATGGCCGACGTGGAAGCCATGGGCCGCCTCGTCAGTCTCGCGCTGCGCTCGGGCATCCCGATGCGCGAGATCTACCGCCAGCTCCGCGGCATCAGCTCCGATCGCACCATCGGGCTTGGCGCGAGCAAGGTCCTCTCGGTGCCGGACGCCGTCGGCATCGCGATCGAGCGGTGGATGCAGGACAAGCAGGGCATCCAGCAGGAACTGCTCCCGGGCGGCGCAATGGCGTCCGCGCCCGCCGAGGCCGTCTCCATCGTCCTGCCCGTCATGGGCGAGGCGCAGCAGCTCAACCTCGGCGGCATGCAGGAGACGCTCTCCGGCGCGTGTCCCGACTGCGGCTCGCAGCTCGAGTTCGCGGAAGGCTGCGTGAAGTGTCACGTCTGCGGCTACAGCGAGTGCGGTTGAGCCTGGCCTGAGCCCACGGTCGCGCAGGCCCGGGTGTCACGGCCGGGACTGCACGAGAAGCGCCCGCCGATCCTTCCGAGGGTCGGCGGGCGCTTCTCGTCCCAGGCGTCCGGGCTGCTCAACACGAGAAAATCGATGTATTGAATCGTTGCAATGTAGAGTACGATCCTTCTCCCTGTGGGTGTGGAACCGTCGGCTTCGGGGATGGGTAGCACCGCCCGTCGCAGTCATCGTCCATCAGAAGCCATGCAGTCGCACCTCGCCACATCCCAACAGGAGTTGGTCCCATGCGTCGCGTCCCCTTCCTGGCGCTGGTCGGCGCCGCCGCCCTTGCCGCCTGCAGTTCCGATTCCGTCGCGCCCGACGCCACCCGCGCCGATGCCGACGCCGAGGTGGTCGTCGTCGAGCCGACGCTCGCCGCATCCACCAGCGGCGATGCCTCCGTCAGCGTCATCCATGGCATCAACGGCACCGACCTCGGGCTGGCCGAGGCGCTCCCCGTCGACGTTTCCGTGAACGGCGCCTGCGCGCTGCCCGGGTTCACGTTCCGCACGATCACCGGCCCGCTGTCGCTGCCGGCCGGGAGCTACGACATCGTGGTGCGGCTGCCTGGGGCGACGCCGTGCGGTGGCGCGGCCGTGATCACGGCGAACGGTGTGCAGCTCGAGGGCGGCATCAGCTACTCGATCATCGCGCACCTCAGCGCGGCCGGTGCGCCGACGGCGAGCGTCTTCACGAACGCGATCGACGCGTTCCCGCCCTCGCGCGTCAACGTCAGTGCGCGCCACACCGCGGCGTTCGGCGCGGTCGACATCGCGGTGACCGGCCCGGCGGGCCGCACCATCGTTCCGTTCGCGGGCGTCACCAACGGGCAGCAGGGCACGGCGGGCGTCCTGCCCACGAAGTACACGATCGCCATCCAGCCGGCCGGCAGCGGGGTGAACGCCGCGACCCTGGACGTCCAGCCGCGTCCGCAGGTCTTCTATGCCGTCTACGCCGTCGGGACGCCGAGCAGGGGCACGTTCGAGCTCCTGACCCAGACGCTGGCGGCGCCGGTGCATCGCGGCCGCTGAGGCCAGATGCCGTGACGCTGCAGGCGAACGGGCGGCCGCGAGGCCGCCCGTTCCCGTTCCCCGCGCCGCGGCGTGTTAATCGGGAGTTCACGCGATCCTCAGCGCGCGCCGGGTAGGATGACTCGAGGACCCCGGTCGCTCCACATCGGCCGGGGGCACCCCGGAAGGCACGGAGCCGTGACCGCTCGAGCGCCCGAGTCGATGCCCGTCGAG
>DASUOW010000348.1:0-5509 GCA_036276435.1 Gemmatimonadales bacterium | reverse complement strand
GCTCGCTGCGCTCGCTCCTCGCAATGAGCAGGGGCCACTACGCGGGACGCCGCTCCCCCACCCCGTCGCTTCAGCGACAGCCTTCAGCCGAGCCGCGGCTTCAGCCGCGAGGACCCGAGCGCGGCGTCCTGCGCCCTCGCGCGACCGCCTCACTCCTCCCCCATCACCGCTAGCTTTCCCCCATGACCCCACCGCCCGCCCGCCCCTCCCCGCTCCTCATGATGGCCCGCGCCCTCACCCGCCGCTGCCCGCACTGCGGGAGCGGCCACCTGTTCTCGGGCTGGTTCAGGGCGCGCGAGCGCTGCCCGGCCTGCGGCGTCCGCCTGCTGCGGGGCGACGAGAGCTGGGCGACGGGGACCTACCTCTTCAACCTCGTCGTGTCGGAGCTGCTGCTGATGGCGCTGCTGGCCGTGGTGGTGGTGAGCACCTGGCCCGATCCACCGTGGGCGTTCCTGCAGGCGGGCAGCCTGGCGCTGATGGTGGTGGCGCCGATCCTCTTCTATCCGTTCGCGCGCCTGCTCTTCCTGGCGTTCGACATGATGTTCCGTCCCGTGCAGCCCGAGGAGCTCGCCGGCCCTACGGCGTGAGCCGCTCGGGCCACGGGTAGAGCGCACGGTACAGCGCGCGGTTGCGCTGCACGATCCGCACGTAGTCGCGCGTCTCCACGTAGGGAATCCGCTCCACCAGCAGCTCGGGATCGGTGCCGCCGTTCTTGGTGCGCCAGCGCGCCACGCGGTGCGCGCCCGCGTTGTACGCCGCGAGCACCTCGACCACGCTGCCCTGGCTGTCGAGCAGCTCCCGCAGGTGGGCGGTGCCCAGCTCGATGTTCACGTCGGGCTGGTAGAGCAGCACGGGATCCCACACGTCGTAGTCGAGCGACTTCGCCACCATCCGCCCCACCTCCGGCATCACCTGCATCAGCCCGCGCGCGCCCGCCGACGACGTCGCCTCCGGGTTGTAGAGCGACTCCTGCCGGATGAGCGCCGCCACCAGCGACGGGTCGAGCCGGTGCCGGGACGACTCCGCCAGCACCGCATCGCCGAAGGAGAGCGGATAGAGCAGCCGGTAGAGCCGCGCGTCCTTCGCGGCCCCGGCCGACTGGGCGCGACGCGCGAGCGTGATGGCCTGGGACGGCCGGCCGCGGCGGCGCATGATGTCGGCGGCGCTGAGCAGCCGCTCGGCGCCGCTGCCGGCCTCGCGGGTGAGGCGCGCGCGCTCCGCATCCGCCTCGTCGTCCATGCCGAGGCGCGCGAGCAGCTCGGCCCGCTCCGCGGTGGCCTCGAGGTCGGGCGCGGCGAGGAAGACGTCGGCGGCTGGAGCCGGCTGCCAGGGCGCCACGCCGAGCCGGCGCGCACTCGCCTCGCTGTAGTACGACGCCGAATCCCAGGCCATGGCGCCCTGCCAGCGCAGGCGCGCGGTGGCCGTGTCGCCCGCATCGGCCCAGGCACGTCCGCTCCAGTAGAAAGACGACGACGCCTCCTCGCTCGTGGGCCAGCGCAGGCGCAGGCTGTCGAACTCCACGGCCGCGGTGCGCGCGTGCCCGTCGATGTACGCGATCATCGCCGCGCGGAACGCCGACGCCGGGGCGAGACGCGAGGTGGGGTGCTTCTGCACGACCTGGCGGAACGTGGCCCGCGCGAGCGAATCCCGCTTGTCGTCGGTGGCGAGGTCGGCGAGCAGGTACAGCGCCGAGGCGGCCGCGGTGTCCTTCGGCCAGGTGCGCGCGAGCCGCTGCAGCAGGGCCTTGCCCTCCGTCGCGCGGCCGTCGCGCACGTAGGAGCGCGCCTCGCGGTATGCCGACGACGCGGCGAGCGCCGGCGGCTTCGCGACGCGGCGGTACCAACGCACCGCGTCGGCGTAGCGGGCGAGGCGGAACAGGACGTTGGCGTACTCGTAGCGGTCCGCGTCGGTGCCGAGGCCGCTGCCCAGCGCGACGGCGTAGCCGTCGGCGGCGCGGCCGAAGGGGCCCGCCTTGGCGAGGCTGCGCGCCACCACCAGCTGTTCGCCGGGTCGCAGGCGGTACTCGAGGCTGTCGAGGAGGCGCACCGCCGTGCGCGCGGCCGCCGAGCCCGAGCGCTCGGTGACGGTGCCGAGGAGCGTGTTGCGGATGTCCTCGCGGCCCAGGCTGTCGGCGCCCGCGGCACGGAGCCGGAGGGCGGCGAGCGGGAAGCCGGCCCGTTCGTAGGCGACGATCGCGGCGACGGTGTCGCCCGTCTTCTCGAAGGCCTGCGCCGCGGCGAGCGGGAGGCGGGCACGTACCGCCGAATCCGTGATCATCGCACCGCGCTGGGCCCGCACGCCCGAGTCGCGCGTGACGGCGAAGGCGCGCAGGCGGAGCCAGTCGGCGATCTCCGGCCGGCCATCGGCGCCGGCGAGATAGGTGGCCGCCGCACTGTCGACCAGCTTGAGCCGGTCGAGCGCGCGCGCGAGCAGCACGAGCCGGTCGGCGCGCCGGGCCGGCGTGGCCGCCATCCCGACCGCCACCTGCGCGTGGCGCCGGGCCAGCGAGTCGCGCCGCAGCCCGAGGTTGGCGCGCGCGAGCAGTTCGTGGCCCTCGCCGTCGAACGCGGTGTCGAGCCAGCGCGCGCCGCGGAGGATGCGGTCCGCTTCCTTCCAGCCGCCCCACGCGGCCGCCGCGGAGGCGGCCACCAGCTCGGCCTCGGGCGAGCGTGTCGCGCTGTCGCGGAGCAGCGGTGCCAGCAGGCGGCTGGCCTGCCACGGCCGGCCGGCGGCCAGCGCCTCGCGCGCGGCACGAACGGTGGAATCGACCGGCGGGACGACGGACGGCGGGCGCGGGACGGCAACGGACGCGGGCGGGTGCAGCGGCGCGACGAGCAGGACCAGCGCAGTGATGATGGATCGCATTGCCGGAAAAGTGGTCGCAAGCGGGGCCGTCACACAATTGCCGGTGGCGCCGGGACTGCGTCGGGGGCGATATTCCGCCCCCGAACCGACTTCCCCAGGATCATGCACATCATGTTCAAGGCTCTTCGCAGCCTCGCCCTGCTCGCGCCCGTCGCCCTCGCTGCCTGCGGCAAGGGCGGCGTCTTCGCCTCCACGCCCGACACCCTCCGCTACGAGATGCGCAACGTCGACAAGTCGGACGGCGAGTGCCGCGCCACCGACTCGCTCCGCTCGCCCTCTCCGTGCGTGAAGGTCGCCATAAGGTGGCCGCAGCTGGCCGACACCACCGGAACCGCCATCGAGGCGCAGGGATTCATCCGGCGCCTCGCGGCGGCGAGCTTCAAGAACGGCGACGACAAGGGCAGCCCGGATTCCGTGATCGCGGAGGTGCTCGCCGGCCACGCCGAGATGAAGACGAAGCACGGAGCCTACGACGTGCCCTGGACGACGGAGCGTCAGATCACGGTGGCCTGCAACGAACCCGGGCGCTTCGCGGTGAAGGTCTACACGAACCAGTTCACCGGCGGCTCCCACGCAGCCTCCGCGACGCGCTTCATGAACTTCGACACGAAGACCGGCAAGCGGTGGGGCCTCCCCGAGCTCGTGATTCCCGGCCAGGAGCTCGCGTTGAAGGAGGCCATGCTGGCGGCGTTCCAGAAGACGAAGAGCGTGCCGGTCAAGGTCCCGCTCGACAGCTTCCCCGAGCCGGCGAGCGTGCTGGCGTGCGGGGATTCGCTGGTGATGCAGTACGACCTGGTGCTGATGGGGCCGCACCAGATCATCGGGAACGGCATCGCCGTGAAGCGCGCCGAGCTCGAAGGCATCGTCCGGCCCTGATCATCGGCAGGATCGCAACTCTCAGGGCCGGGATGCCGTAGGGGCACCCGGCCCTGCCGTCACGCCTGATCCCCTTCTCGGAGACCCATGTGAACCGTTCCTGCGCTTCGTTCGTCGCGCTGCTCCTGGGGGCCGGCCTCGCCGGCTGCGCGGGTGGCGCACCCGCCACGGCGGCCACCCCCGCGGGCGGCACGGCCGCCATCTCGCCGGAGCGGCTGAAGGGCTGGCTCTACGCCTACGCCGCCGACTCGATGGAGGGCCGCGAGGCGGGGACGCCCGGCAACGTGAAGGCGACGGCGTGGATCGCGGCCGAGGCGCAGCGCATCGGGCTGACGCCGGCCGGGGAGAACGGCGGCTGGTTCCAGGTGCTGCCCCTCACGCAGTCGCAGATCCAGCCCGGCTCGGCCATCGAGGCGGCCGGCCGGCGGATCGACACCGAGAAGGAGATGGTGCTCTTCGGCGCGTTCCCGATGTTCGGCTTCAGCGGCACGCTGGAGGGCACGGGCATCCCGACGGTGTTCGGCGGCCGGATCGGCGACAAGTCGTCCGGGCTCACCGCCGACCAGGTGGCGGGCAAACTCATCGTCTTCGAGCCGCCGCTCAACCCGGCCGGGAAGCCGATGTGGCAGTTCTGGAACCAGCTCGACCGCGGCGTCCTCGGCGCGAGCCGCGGCGCGCTGATCGTGGCCAACGACGTGATGCCGCAGCAGGTCATGGAGTACCTGCGCGCGCCGCAGGCCACGCTCGTCGACGAGGGCGCGCCGCCGACGCCGCCGAACGCGCCCTTCGTGGCGTCCATCGGCGCGGCGACCGCGCGGACCGTCCTGGGCGCCGATCCCGCCTCGCTCAAGGCGGGCGCGGCGGGCCAGCCGGTGAACGCCAACGTGCGCATGATCGTCGGACCCGCGAAGGCGCCGGCGCGCAACGTGATCGCGGTGCTGCCCGGCAGCGACCCGACGCTCAAGGCCCAGTACGTCGCCGTGGGCTCGCACAACGACCACGTCGGCTTCTCGCCCGTGGTGGATCACGACTCCGTGTGGGCGTACAACAACGTCATCCGTCCCACGGGCGCCGAAGGGCAGCCGCGCGCGCCGACGATGGCCGAAGCGGCGCGCATCCAGGCCCTCCGCGACAGCCTCGGCAGGATCCGCCCGTCGCGTCCCGACTCGATCAACAACGGCGCCGACGACGACGGCTCGGGCACGGTGGCCGTGCTCGCCGTCGCCGAGGCGCTCGCGAAGGCGAAGGTGAAGCCGAAGCGCTCCATCCTCTTCGTGTGGCACACCGGCGAGGAGAAGGGCCTCTGGGGCTCGGCGTACTTCACCGACCATCCCACCGTGCCGCGCGACGCGATCGTGGCCCAGCTCAACATGGACATGGTGGGCCGCGGCAAGGCGAGCGACAGCACCGGCGCGGGCCCGGGCGGCCCGAACCAGCTGCAGCTCATCGGCTCGCGCCGCCTCTCCACCGAGCTCGGCGACCTCGTCGAGAAGGTGAACACGACGGGCGGCCACGGCTTCACCTTCGACTACGCGCTCGACGCGAACGGGCACCCGTCGAACATCTACTGTCGCAGCGACCACTACATGTACGCGCGCTACGGCATCCCCGTGACGTTCTTCACCACCGGCGTCCACCAGGACTACCACATGGTGACGGACGAGGCCGAGTACATCGACTACCAGAAGCTGACGAAGGTGTCGCGGCTCATCGCCGACATCACCACGCAGGTGGCCAACCTCGACCACGCGCCGGTGGTGGACAAGCC
>DASUOW010000347.1:0-3234 GCA_036276435.1 Gemmatimonadales bacterium | reverse complement strand
CAGCCTCAGCTTCTGCCTGATGCAGGTGAACCACTGGCAGCTCGCGTCGAAGCAGCCGGCCCTGACGGCGGCGGCGCTCGCGGCGGCGCTCGAGGACACCTCGCGGGGCAACGAGGACGAGATCGCGCTGATCGCGGGGATCACGCGCTCGCAGGTGGTGGTGACGCTCGGGAACGCCGTCGCCACCATGGCGCTCGCGCTGCTGCTCGACACAATCTTCGGCCTCTTCACCCGGCACCGCATCCTGTCGGTGGCGAAGGCGCACGCCGGCCTGCAGCAGATCCATCCCTTCGGGTCGCTCACCGTGGTGTTCGCCACCACGACGGGGATCTCGCTCTGGCTCTCGAGCCTGGCGGCGGGGTGGGCGGCCAACTGGAGCGCGTTCCGCAGCCTGCCCGAGGCGATCCGCCGCGACGAGCGCGTGCGCCGCGCCCTCGGAGGGCGCGGCGCCGAGAACCTGGGCGACTTCACCGAGCACCACTTCGGCGGGATCATGGGCTACATCACCCTGGGCATGCTGCTCGGCTTCCTCCCCGTGCTGCTCGACCGGTTCTTCGGCATCGGGCTCGAGGTGCGGCACATCACGCTGCAGGCGGCGTCGGTGGCGTTCTGCTGGCTGCCGCTGTTCGACGTGGGGTTGCTGGGCTGGCGCGAGGTGGGCTGGTCGCTGGCGGGCATCGTGCTCACGGGGGTGCTCAACTTCACCGTGAGCTTCGCGCTCGCGCTCCGCACCGCGCTGCGGGCGCGCGACCTCCGGCCCGGCGAGCGGAAGGCACTGTGGCGGGACCTGCGGCGCACCTTCGTGGCCCGGCCCGGCCTCTTCCTGGGGATACCGTCCAAGTAGCACCGTCGTGAAGATCTTCCCACCCGGAATTCATTCCACCTTTCCCGCGCCTTCCTATCCTCCATCGTGACGGGCCACGCCGGCGGCTCCGTGGGGAGCCCGGCGCAGTCCCCTGGAGGATCACGTCATCATGCACACCCGTCTCGTCCTGTTCGCGGGCGCCCTGCTCTCCCTCGGCGCCGTCCCCGGTCTCCCGGCGCAGGCGGTCACGCCCGCGAAGGCGCCCGCCGCGGTGCCGGTGTGGGACGTCGACCCGAGTCATTCGGAGCTGAGCTTCCACATCCGGCACCTCTCGGGCCGGGTGCGCGGCGGCATCGCGATCTGGCAGGGCGAGATCGGCGCCGACCTGGCGGACCTCGGCCGCGGCAGCGTGGACATCTACGCCTATCCGGGCTCCATCGACACGGGCAACAAGGATCGCGACGAGCACCTGCGCTCGGAGGACTTCTTCAACGTCGTGAAGTACCCGACGATCCGCTTCAAGAGCAGCGAGATCAAGGCGAACGGCAGCAAGCTGACGATCATCGGCGACCTGACGATCAAGGGCGTCACCAAGCGGGTCACGCTCGACGGCAAGCTGTCCGGCATCACGAAGAAGGACATGTCGGGCCGCCCGCGCCTCGCGTTCCTCGCCACGACGAAGATCAACCGGCAGGACTTCGGGCTCACCTGGAACCGGATGGTCGAGGGCACCACCATGCTGGGCGACGAGGTGGACGTGGAGATCGCGATCGAGGCGGTGCAGCAGGTAAAGAAGAGCTGAGACCCGGCGCCCCATCGATCGGCAGCACAGCGCTCACGCACCCGCCCCCGGGACACGTCCGGGGGCGGGTTAGTATTGTCGGCCATGCCCACCGTGCCGCCCGCCTGCATCGCCGCCCTCGCGACGACCGACGACATCGACGCGGTGTTCGAGCTGCTCGCGAATGCCGGGCGCCACCTCACCGCCCAGGGCTTCCGCAACTGGGAGACGCCCTACCCTCGCGCGCGGATCACGACCGACATCGAGGCGGGTGCGATCGTCGTCGTCCGGCGCGCGGCGTGTTGCGACGGTCGGCTCGCCGCCACGTACTCGATCCGGCGCGACGCCGTACGCGTCTACGTGCCCGAGCCGTGGACGGAGCCCCACGTCCCTGCGCGCTACCTCAACCGGCTGGCGGTCGATCCCGCGCTGCAGGGCACAGGCATCGGCGCGTGGTGCCTCACCCACCTCGAGCGCGAGGCCCGACGCGAGGGCGTGCGGGCCATCCGGTGCGACGTGCTCACGGAGAATTACAGGCTGCGGCGGTTCTACGAGCGCTGGGGCTATGTGGCTCGTGGCGCCCGCTCGCACTCCGGCTGGGACTTCACCTGCTACGAACGCGAACTCGGCTGAGCAGCGCGCGGGCCCCGATCGTGCTAATCTCCACGATATCCGTCCCGTTTCCGCGCCGGAGGGCACGCGTGCCACCGCTAGAATCGCTGACCAATCCCGAAGTACGCGCGCTCGCCGTCCGGGCGCGGGACTTCGTCGAGGCCCACGCCTGGTGCGCCCGCGTCACCGACGTGGCGTGCGCCTTCACGGCCGCGGGCGCGATCGGCGTCTTCCAGGTGGACCTCGAGCCGCGGGGGAACGGCGACCCGATCGTCTGGACGGTGGTCGGCGACCTGCCGCCGGCGTACCTGCCGTTCTCCCCCGCCGACACGTGGAAGGATGCCCTCGCGTCATACGTCTTCGAAATGCGGCGCTGGGTCGTGGCCGCCGAGGCCGGGGAGCCGGTGGACCTGCTCATCCCCGTGAATGCGCCGCCCAACCGTGAATACGCCGGCATGCTGGCGGCGCGGCTCGACCTGATCGAGCAGCAGCTCCTGCGCGAGGACCCCGCTTGACGCGCGCACCGGCGCCACCGACCGTCCCGTGACGGGGACCCATCGGGGAGCGACACATGTCCGAGGACAACAAGCAACTGGTACGGCGCTACTACGAAGACGTCGTCAGCACGGGCGCGGTGGATGAGGTCCCGCGGTACATCGCAGCGACGTACGAGGAGGTGCACGACAACCGGCGCTACGGCCTCGGCCTCGAGGGGGCGAAGGCGCACGTGCTGGGCGTCCGCGAGACGTATCCGGACCTGCGCCTGACGGTCGAGCAGCAGATCGCCGAGGGCGAGTGGGTCGTGAGCCGGGTCACGATGCGCGGCACCCACCTCGGCGAGTGGATCGGCATCAAGCCGACCGGCAGGACGGTGGAGGTCACGGCGGTCAACATCGACCGCGTGGTCGATGGGCGCATCGTGGAGCACGGGGGGGCCGCCAACCTGCTGGGACCGCTGCTGGCGATCGGCGCCGTGCGGATCGCCGGCGCCGAGGACTGAGACCCCGGCGTCCTACATCAGCCACTGCGGCCGGAA
>DASUOW010000346.1:0-3910 GCA_036276435.1 Gemmatimonadales bacterium | reverse complement strand
GGTAAGCCGCCTTATCTGTGGGCCGCGCTGACGGGGCTGATCGTATTCCTGATCTACCTCGCCACCCTGGCCCCGAGCACGGCGTTCTGGGACACGTCGGAGTACATCGCCGCGGCAAAGGTGCTGGGCATCCCGCATCCGCCGGGCAACCCGCTCTTCACCTTGATGGCCCACGTCTTCGGCCTGCTGCCGGTGGCGGCGAGCTACGCGGCGCGCATCAACATCTTCGCCGCGCTCACGAGCGCGCTCGCGGCCGCCTTCCTCTTCCTGGTGGCGGAGCGCTGGCTGCGCACCATCGTGCCGGTGACGTGGGCGCGGTACGCGGCGGCGTTCGCCGGCACCTTCGTGGGCGCCATGAGCTGGACGGTGTGGAACCAGAGCACGGTGAACGAGAAGGTGTACACCATCTCGCTCTTCTCCATCGCGCTGATCCTCTGGCTGGTGGTGCGCTGGGCCGACGAGCCCGAGAGCCCGCGGCGCGACCGCTGGCTGGTGCTCATCATGTACCTCGCGGCCCTCACCTCCACGAACCACATGATGGGCGTGCTGGTGCTGCCGGCGGTGGGCGTCTACGTGCTGTGGACCGACTGGCGCGTGCTGCTCAAGCCGTGGCTGTGGGGCGCGGCCGTCGGCGCGGTGCTCGTCGGCATCTCGGTCAACTACCTCTACCTGCCGATCCGCGCGGGCCAGTACCCCCCGATCAACGAGGGCGAGCCCGTCGGCTTCTTCAGCGACGCGCTGAAGGACGTGCTCAACCGCGTGCAGTACCAGAAGCCCTCGGTCGGCGAGCGGCAGGCCGACCTGGGCTCCCAGCTGGCCAACTACGCGCAGTACTGGGGCTGGCAGTTCGCGCGCGACTGGGGCCGGCTCGGCGCCGTGTTCACCGGGCTCTTCACCGTGCTGGGCATGGGCGGGCTCGTGGCCTTCTGGCGCTCGTCGCGCCGCACGGGCCTCACGCTGGCGGCGCTCTTCTTCACGCTGGTCCCGCTGCTCATCTGGTACCTGAACTTCAAGTACGGCTTCTCGATGCATCCGGACCAGCCCGACCTGGCCCGCGAGGTGCGCGAGCGCGACTACTTCTTCGTCGCGAGCTTCATGGCGTTCGGGCTGCTCGTGGCGGGCGGCATCGGGGCGCTCATGCGCACCATCGCCGACGCCGTGCCCGGCGACCGCGGCCGCGGCTGGCTCATGGCGAGCCCGGTGCTCCTGCTCGGGGCGGTGCCGCTGCTCGGCAACATGGCCAGCGCCTCGCGCGCCGACGAGACGTCCGCGCGCGACTTCGCGGTGGACCTGCTCGAGTCGGTGGAGCCGTACGGCATCCTGATCGTGGCGGGAGACAACGACACCTTCCCGCTCTGGTACGCGCAGGAGGTGGAGCGCATCCGGCCCGACGTCACGATCGCCAACCTCTCGCTCATGAACACCCGCTGGCACCTGCGGCAGCTGCGCCGGCGCGAGACCCCCGCCTTCGAGCCGTCGACGTCCATCCCGCTCTGGTCCAAGGGCACCTGGACCAGGCCCACCGAGCCCGTCCTCGGCCTGTCCATCGAGGAACTCGACGCGCTGCCCGAGTACCAGCAGGTGCCGAAGGGCACCGGCATCAAGTTCGACAGCCTCACGCTGCGCTTCGGCAGCGAGGTGCTGATGCTGCAGGACCTCGCAACCCTCGCCCTCATCCGGCAGAACATGGGGAAGCGCTCGATCCACTTCAGCTGGAGCACCGGCTCCTACCCCGACCAGACCTTCGGGCTGAGCGACAACCTCATCTCGCAGGGATTCGTGCGGAAGCTGATGCCCACGCGCGTCGTGCCGAACGACTCGATCGTGGAGAGCCCGGTGGTGGGCTTCCTCGACCTGCCGCGCACCGAGGCGCTGATGTGGGACAGCTATCACTGGCAGAGCGCGGCGCGCGAGCGGCCGTTCGGCTGGATCGACCCGCCGTCGGGCAGCATCCTGCAGCTCTACGGCGTCATGTACCACGCGCTCGCCACCACGCTCCGCGCCCGCGGGGACTCGATCCCGGCCCAGCGGGCCGACTCGATCGCGAACGCGGTGCGGAAACAGGTCTCGGGGAACTTCTAGCCGTGCGGCGCGTGCTGCTGTCTGCGCTCGTCGCCGTCCTCACCGCCATGCCCGTGGCCCCGGCCGCGGCGCAGGACGTGTTCGTGTCGCCAGCCGATGTGCGGGCGATGCAGGCATCGGGTGGGTCCGTGCGGGTCCTCGACGTGGGCCGCACGCACGAGCAGTGGAACGCGGGGCACATCCCCGGCTCGATCGAGTTCGCGCTGGCGTGGGTCGTGGTGACACGCGACGGCATCCCGAACGAACTGCCCCCGATCGCCGTACTCGACTCGGTATTCGAGAGCGTGGGCATCGGCGACTCCACCATCGTGGTGGTCCACGGTGATCCACTCGCCGCCGCGCGCGTCTGGGCCACCC
This sequence comes from Gemmatimonadales bacterium, assembly GCA_036276435.1. GTDB lineage: Bacteria > Gemmatimonadota > Gemmatimonadetes > Gemmatimonadales > GWC2-71-9 > JAGGAG01. The sequence goes on along the minus strand of DASUOW010000346.1, from coordinate 1,471 downwards.
TGGACCTGCTCGGACATCCGCGGAGTCACCTGCTCGACGGCGGCATGGCCCGCTGGACGGCCGAGGGGCACCCGGTGTCGGACGTGCATATCAACCCGAGACCGGGTCGCTTCACGCCCCGGCTCCAGCAGCAGCGACTGACCGACGCCGAGTGGATCCGGGCGCGCCTCGGCGACCCGTCCATGCTGCTCGTCGACGCCCGCTCGCCGGGCGAGTACGCGGGCACCCAGCAGTCGATGCAGGTGCCCCGCCCCGGGCACATTCCCGGGGCGCGCTCCGTGTTCTGGCGGCGACTGCTGCAGTCCGATTCCATGCCGGCACTGCGCGACCGGGGGGAGTTGCAGCAGCTCCTCGCGATGCCGGCGGGCGCCACCGACTTCGTCGCCTACTGCCGCACCGGCCACATGGCCAGCATGCTGTACGCCGTCGCCCGCGAGCTGGCGCTGCCCGTGAAGCTCTACGACCCGTCGTTCGTGGAGTGGAGCGGCCGCGGCGACCTGCCGGTGGAACAGGGACCGCCGGTCGCCACGACGCGTTAACCGGGCGTTCACGGCCCCTTCACGGGGCCGTCGACATATTGGTTTCGGCGTCGAGGGAATCGCATCATCGTCGGCAGCAGTCAGCGCCCACGGGATCGGCCCCCTGACCGATCGGACATGTGCGGATCACCGACCCGCACGCGAATGCCTCGACGCCGCCCCGCGCGGTCCCGGATGCCCGGGGCCGCGCGCTGTCTTTCGTGGGGAGCCCGGTGGACACGATGAGCGCCGTCCCGGTGATGTCGCCGCCGGCCGCGGAGCCGATCTTCCGCGCCCGGGGGCTCAGCAAGACCTACCACATGGGCGAGGTGGACGTCCACGCCCTGCGGGACGTCTCGCTCGACCTGCGGCGCGGCGAGTTCGTCGTCATCCTGGGCCCGTCGGGGAGCGGCAAGTCCACGCTCCTGAACATCCTCGGCGGACTCGACGTGCCCACCGGCGGCAGCGTCACCTTCCTCGATCACGACCTGTCCGTCGACGATCCGCACGCGCTCACCCGATTCCGGCGCGAGCATGTCGGCTTCGTGTTCCAGTTCTACAACCTGATCCCAAGCCTCACCGCGCGCGAGAACGTGGCGCTCGTCACCGACATCGCAGAGCACCCGCTGCCGGCGGAGGAGGCGCTGGCGCTGGTGGGCCTGGAGCAGCGCCTCGACCACTTCCCCTCGCAGCTCTCCGGCGGCGAGCAGCAGCGGGTGGCGATCGCGCGCGCAATCGCCAAGCGGCCCGACGTGCTGCTCTGCGACGAGCCCACGGGGGCGCTCGACATCGCCACCGGCGTGCTCGTGCTGGACGCGATCCGCCAGGTGAACGAGGAGCTCGGGACGACGACCGCGGTCATCACGCACAACGCCGCCGTGTCGGCCATGGCGGACCGGGTCGTGTCGCTGTCGGACGGCCGCATCATCAGCGACCGGATCAACGACCAGAAG
>DASUOW010000345.1:0-4124 GCA_036276435.1 Gemmatimonadales bacterium | reverse complement strand
GGGAGCGGATCTCGTGCTCTTCAGCGGCGACAAGCTCATGGGCGGCCCGCAGGCGGGCTGCATCGTCGGCACCCGTGCGCTGGTGGCGCGCTGCCGGGCCAACCCGCTCGCCCGCGCGCTCCGGGCCGACAAGCTCACGCTCGCGGCCCTCGAGGCCACGCTCCTGCTGCACGAGGATCCGGCGACGGCGCAGCGCGAGATTCCGGTGCTGCGCATGCTCACCGCGGATGCCACGACGCTCCGCGCGCGCGCCGAGCGGCTCGCGGCCGCGATCCCGCCGCGCTATGCAGCGGCGCTCGCGCCCGGCGAGTCGGCCGTCGGCGGCGGCGCCTTCCCCGGCGCCGTGCTGCCGACGACGCTCGTGGCGATCGACGCGGGCGAGCTCGGCGCCCACGGCCTCGCGCTGCGGCTGCGGCTCGGCGCGCCGCCCGTGATCGCGCGCGTGGAGCGGGATCGGGTGCTGCTCGATCCGCGCACCCTCACCGACGCCGACGTGCCGGTGGTGGTCGCAGCGCTCGCGGGCATCGCCGCCGAGCTGGAGCAGGAGGCGTGAGCGGCGTGCCGGCGGTGTTCCTCGATCGCGACGGCACCCTCATCGAGGACACGAGCTTCGTGCGCGACCCGGCCGAGGTGCGCCTGATCGCGGGGGCCACCGCGGCGGTGGCGCGCTTCAATGCGGCGGGCTGGCGCACGGTGGTGGTGACGAACCAGTCGGGGATCGCACGCGGCCTGCTGAGCGAGGCGGACTATGCGCGCGTCGCCGCGCACGTCTCGGAGCTGTTCGCGGCGGCGGGGGCCCGGCTCGACGTGCAGCTCCACTGCCCGCATCACCCCGACATCACCGGCGACTGCCGTTGCCGCAAGCCGGCCACCGGGCTCTACGAGGATGCCATCGCGCGCCTGGGCATCGATCCCCGCGTGAGCTGGTACATCGGCGACCGGCTGCGCGACCTGCTGCCGGCCCAGGCGCTCGGCGGCACCGGGCTGCACGTGCTGTCGGGGGACAGGAGCGAGGATGCGGCCGTGAGCGCCGCGGGATTCCGTTCCGTCGCGGATCTCGCGGCGGCGGCCGGACTGATCCTAGGGTAGCGCGAACACGAACAGCGTCTGGCCGCGCGGCGCCCCGTAGAGCTCCGGCGCGAATCCCTCCACCCAGCCACCCCACCCCGACGGCACCGCGACGTACTGCTTCCCGTTCACGCTGTAGGTGATCGGGCTTCCCCGGATGCCGCTGCCCGTCTGGAACTGCCAGCGCACCTCGCCGGTGCGCGCGTCGAACGCGTTGAAGTGTCCCGTCGGCTCGCCGCCGAAGAGCAGGTCGCCGCCGGTGGCGAGCAGGGAACCCACCATGGGATGCGGCGCCCGCCACGACCACGCCTCGCGCCCGGTGGCGGGATCGATGGCCTTCACGTGGCCCCAGCCCTCCATGCCGCGGTTCTCGAAGTCGCCGCCCAGGTACGGCAGGCTCTCCTTGAACGGCGTGGGGCGCGCGATGAAGCGGCCGCACTTCTCCACCACCGGCACGTAGAGCAGCCGCGTGCGCGGACTGAACGCCCCATGGGACCACTCCTTCGCGCCCGCGGGTCCCGGGCAGATGTCCATCCCCTCCGCCGTCGGCACGCGTGATACCGTCACCTCGCCGCTCGCGGGGTCGACCCGGCCCCACGTGGTGCGCGCGAACGGCGCCGCGCGCACGAACCGCCCGTCGGTGCGGTCGAGCACGAAGAAGTACCCGTTCTTGTCGAAGTGGCCGAGCAGCTTACGGCCCTCGTGCTCGAAGAGGATGTTCTCGTTGACGCCGTCGTAGTCCCACACGTCGTGCGGGGTCCACTGGTAGTGCCAACGGATCGTGCCGTCGTCGGGATCGAGGGCAAGCACGGAGTTGGTGAACAGGTTGGCGCCGGGCCGTGGCGCGCCGTCGAAGACGGGCCCCGGATTGGACGTGCCCCAGTACAGCAGGTCGAGCTCCGGATCGTAGGTGCCGGTGATCCACGCCGCGCCCCCGCCGCGCTGCCACGCCGTCCGGTCCTCGTCCCCCCACGTCTCGGAACCCGGCTCGCCGGGCTTCGGGATGGTGTACCGGCGCCAGGCCCGGGCGCCCGTCTCCAGGTCGAACGCATCGATGTGGCCGCGCGTGCCGTACTCGCCGCCCGAGCTGCCCACGACGACGAGCCCCTTGACCACGAGCGGCGCGGCGGTGGCGCTCTCGCCGCTCCGCACGTCGGCGAACGGCACGTCCCACAGCTCGCGGCCCGTGGCGGCGTCGAGCGCCACGAGGTGCCCGTTCGTCGTGGCGAGGTAGACCTTGCCCGCCGCCACCGCGACACCCCGGTTCACGTTGCCGCAGCAGAGCGGCGTGTCGAGCGGCACCGCATGGTGGTACTTCCAGAGCAGCCGGCCGGTCACCGCGTCGAGCGCCCAGACGTACGAGTCGAATCCGCTGACGAACATCACGCCGTCCACCACGAGGGGCGTGGCCTCGAAGGCGTACGTGGCCGGCGCCGCGATGATGGTGAGCACGCCGTACTGGAACGCCCACGCCACGCGCAGGTCCTTCACGTTGTCGTTCGTGATCTGGTCGAGCGGGCTGAAGCGCTGGCCGTCGTAGGCGCCGTAGTAGGTGAGCCAGTTCTGCGGCTCGCGGCGCGCGGCAGCGAGGCGGGCGCCGTCGAGGGACGCCGTCACCGGCGGCGCTCGGCGCGGGCTCGCGGCATCCGCGTCGAGCATGCGCAGGGGCTGCTCGGTCACGGGGTAGTCGCGCGTGGTGCGGCCACAGCCCGCGAGGCTCAGCAGCAGCATGATCGTCGTGAGCGCCACGCTCAGCGTGATCACGCCGCCCTCGGGATCCTCGAGGTCGAGCCTCCTCATGGCTGCCGCTGCTCCGGGCGGTCGAGGCGGGCGTCCTCGGGCACGTCGCCGCGCACCATGACGATGCCGAGCATGCCGCGGCCGGCGTGGTTCTGCACGGGACAGCCGAAGGTGTACATCCCCGGTTCGTCGAGCCGGATGCGCGCCCGCCCGCCGGTGTGCATCGGCAGGACGAGCAGCATGCGGTCGCCGTCGCTCGGCAGGAGCGCAGCGTGACGCAGGTGGTCCTCGTTCTGGAACTCGATCTCCAGGGTGCCGGAGCGCGGCATGACGATCACCGCCGGCTGCCAGATGAGCTGGTCCGGCGGCACGCGCACCACCACGCGCATCACGCTGTCGTCGCCGACCTTGGCGTGTGCGAGTCCCCCGTGGGCGAAGAGCCGGCCGACGATGTCCTCGTTCTGGCGGTCCACGCGCGGCAGCTCGTTGACGAGCTCCGCGACCGGCGGGGTGAGCTGCTTGAGGACGCTGGGCCGGAGCAGGCCCGCGTAGGTGCAGGACGCGATGGCGAGGGGAAGCACAACCGTGACGAGCGATCGAACAGGGACATCCATCTCGCGCCTCCGCGCCCGCGGGCGCGGACGGCGCTCTAGCGCCGGTCGTCGCTCCCGCTCTCCTCCGCTACCCGCCGCGCGCCGCGAAGGTTGCCGCGCACCACGACACGACCGAGCGCCTCGTCCCACCGCCAATCGGTGCCGCCGGGCCGGAGGTGCACGCCGCCCATCCAGCGCTCCTGCGGCTGCACCGCGAGCCAGTCCAGCTCGCCGGCGAGCACGCGGCGCCCGATGTCGGTGAGCGCGAGCCCGGCATCGCCCGTCACGTCGTGCATGGCGGGCCACGCGCCGTCCACGGCGAGCAGCGGCGCGGCACCCTCCGACAGCACCCGCAGGCGCGCGAAGAGCATCGCATCCCCCATCCACGGATGCCGCTCGCGATCCTGCACCGCCGCGAACACCGCCCGCGCCGTGCGCGCACCGCCGGCGAGGGCCTCCAGGCCCATGCGCTCGCTCAGGGCAAGTCCGTTCGTCACGGCGGGATACTCCGCCAGATAGCGGTCGACGGCGGCGGCGAGATGCGGCAGGGCGGGATCGGGATGCCGGAGCGCCTCGAGCGCCGCGGGATCGGGCGCGGTCCACGCCTCCACGGCGCGTGCCGCGAGCGCGAACGTCGCCGGCGCGACGGCTTCCCGGGCCGGAAAGAGCGCCCCGAGCGCCGCCGCGTCGAGCTGGCCCAGCCCGATGAAGCGCGGGATGCCC
>DASUOW010000344.1:0-3600 GCA_036276435.1 Gemmatimonadales bacterium | reverse complement strand
TGGGGTTCGCCACGGTGGAACTCGACCCGCGCGGCTATCGGCGCGGCGGCCTGCTGCGCGTGCTCGAGGGCACGTCCGCCTGATGCGGCTGTTCGCCGCGCTGCCGCTGCCGCGATCCACCATCGAGGCGATCGCCGGGCTGCAGGCGGAGTGGCGCGAGGCCGGATGGCCGCTGCGCTGGGTGCCCCCGGCGTCGCTGCACGTGACCGTCCGGTTCTTCGGCGAGGTGACGCCCGACCTCGCCGACCGGCTGGCCGGCATGCTGGACGAGGCGGCGAAGGACACGGGCATGCTCGTGCTGGCTCCCGTGGCGCTGCGGCCGTTCCCGGGCGGGGCCCGTGCGCGACTGGTCTGGCTGGAGCTCGGTGCCGAGCCGGCGCTCGAGCTGCTGGCGCACCGGGTGGAGCAGGGGTGCACCGCCCTGGGATTGACGCCGGTGCGGGAGACGTTCCGCCCCCACGTCACGCTGGCCCGGGTGGCGCGCGAGGCGCGGTTGCCGCGCGACGCGGCGGCGTGCATCTCGGCGGCGCCGCTGCCTGAGGTGTTCAGCGTGGGGGAACTGCAGTTGATGGAAAGCCACCTCGGCTCGGGCCCGCCGCGCTACGAGGTGCGGCACGTGAGCCCGCTCGCCGCCTGAGCCCCGGTCCCACTCCCTTGGAGTCGTCCCGCCCCATGAACCATCGAGTGCTCATCGTCGACGACGAGCCGGCGATCCGTCAGGCCCTCAAGCAGGTGCTGGAGTACGAGGGCCTCGTCACGCGCACGGCGGGCTCGGGCGGCGAGGCGATCACGGTGTTCCCGGAGTACCGGCCGCACCTCACCTTCCTCGACGTGAAGATGGCCGGCATCGACGGCCTCGAAACGCTCTCGCGCCTGCGCGAGCTCGATCCGCACGCCACCATCGTCATGATCTCCGGGCACGGGACGGTACAGACGGCCGTGGAAGCCACCCAGCGCGGCGCCTTCGACTTCCTCGAGAAGCCCCTCGATACCGACCGGCTGCTCGTCACCGTACGGAACGCGCTGCGCCACGTCGAGCTCACGGGCGAGAACGAGCGGCTGCGCGAGGTGGTCACGACGCGCTACCGCATGATCGGCGAGGCGGCGGCGCTCAGGGAGGTGCGCGAGCTGGTGGCCAAGGTGGGCCCCACCAACGCCCGTGTGCTGATCACCGGTGAGAACGGCTCGGGCAAGGAGCTCGTGGCGCGGGCGCTGCACGACGGCTCGGCGCGGCGGCAGCGGCCGTTCGTGGAGCTCAACTGCGCCGCCATCCCGTCCGAGCTCATCGAGAGCGAGCTGTTCGGCCACATGAAGGGCTCGTTCACCGGTGCCGTGGCCGATCGCGCGGGCAAGTTCGAGCAGGCCGACGGCGGCACGCTCTTCCTCGACGAGGTGGGCGACATGTCCCTCGCCGCGCAGGCGAAGCTGCTGCGCGTGCTGCAGGAGGGCGTCGTGACGCGCATCGGCGGCCAGAAGTCGATCACGGTCGACGTGCGCGTGCTCGCGGCCACCAACAAGGACCTGCGGAGCGAGATCGAGCAGGGACGCTTCCGCGAGGACCTGCTCTACCGGCTCAACGTCGTGGAGATCCGCGTGCCGCCGCTGCGCGAGCGGCTCGAGGACATCCCCGTGCTCGTCCCGTACTTCGCCGAGCAGATCGCCGCGTCGGCCGGCGTGCCGCTGCGGAAGTTCGGCGACGATGCGCTTGCCCGGCTCGCCCGGCGTCCGTGGCCCGGCAACGTGCGGGAACTCCGGAACGCCGTCGAGCGCCTGCTCATCCTGGGCTCGGCGAAGATCATCTCGGCGGGCGACGTCGACCGGCTCCTGCCCGCGGTCGAGGAGGGCCAGGTGCCGGTGGCGGCGGCGCCCCATACCTTCGAGACGTTCAAGCAGGACGCCGAGAGGAACTTCCTCGTGCAGAAGCTGCGCGAGCACGACTGGAACGTCTCCGAGACGGCGCGCACCCTCAAGATGCCGCGCTCCAACCTGTACAAGAAGATCGAGCGCTACGGCCTCAAGCGGGACGGCTGATGACGGGGCCGCGCGACTGGGACAAGGAACTCGCCGCGATCGACAAGGCGATCGAGCGCATGCCCGCCGGCTCGGCGCCGGCGCCGACGCCGGCGTCCACGAAGGGTGCATCCACCGCGCCCACCGCACCCGCCCGTCGCGCCGAGGCGCCGGTGGCCCGCGCCGGCCGTCCGGGCACGACGTGGCTGCGCGTGATCCTCGTGCTGGCGCTCGCCGTCGCGATGCCGTTCTGGCCGTATGCCCACCACTGCGGTATCAACCTCTACCTCTATCTCGGGGCCGCGGCGTTCCTGGTGTTCGCGGGCGTCTGGGGCGCGGTGCGCTCCTGGTACACGCGGCTTGGCCTCGCCCACGTCCTCTCGCTGCTCTCCGTGCTCTGGGGGGCGGGCCTCGTCGCGAACGAGGTGCTGCCGCGCGTCGGGTATGCCGCGCGGGCGCTTGCCTGGACCTGCTCCTGACCCACGACCGTCCGGGCGCTCGTCGCCCGGCTCACCTTCGCTGAAGAACATGGCCAAGAACTTCCGCAATTTCATCGCCGGCAAGTGGGTCGCGCCGAGCACCGGGCAGTACTTCGAGAACCGCAACCCTGCGGACACCACCGATCTCATCGGGTGCTTCCCGGATTCGGGCGCGGAGGACGTGGAGGCCGCCGTCCGTTCGGCGCGCGAGGGCTTCCGCACCTGGTCCCGCACGCCGGCGCCCGTGCGCGGCGACGTGCTGCGCCGCGTGGGTGACCTGCTCACGGCGCGGAAGACCGAGATCGCCGAGGCGATGACGCGGGAGATGGGCAAGGTCGTCGCGGAGACGGGCGGTGACGTGCAGGAGGGGATCGACACCGCGTACTATGCCGCCACCGAGGGCCGGCGGCTGTTCGGGCACGTGGTGCCGAGCGAGCTGCGCTCGAAGTGGGCGATGAGCATGCGGCGACCCATCGGCGTCGCGGGGCTGATCACGCCGTTCAACTTCCCGCTCGCCATCCCGACGTGGAAGGCGTTCCCGGCACTCCTCTGCGGCAATGCCGTCATCCTCAAGCCGTCGGAGGACGTGCCGCACACCTGCACCCTCCTGGTGGAGATCCTGCTCGAGGCCGGCCTGCCGCCCGAGGTCATCCAGCTCGTGCACGGCCGCGGCGAGACGGTGGGGAAGGCGATCGTGGAGCATCCCGGCGTGCCCCTGATCTCGTTCACCGGCTCCACCGAGACCGGCTCGATCATCGGCGAGACGTGCGGCCGCATGCACAAGCGGCTCTCGCTCGAGATGGGGGGGAAGAACGCGCAGATCGTGCTCGACGACGCCGACCTGGAGCTCGCCCTCGAGGGGGTGCTGTGGGGCGCCTTCGGCACCACCGGGCAGCGGTGCACGGCCACGTCGCGGCTGATCCTCCAGAAGGGGATCCACGACGACTTCCTCAGCATGCTCGTGGACAAGGCCCGCGCGCTGAAGCTCGGCGACGGCCGCAGGAAGGGGACGGACGTCGGCCCGCTCGTCCACGAGCTCTCGCGCGAGAAGGTGGAGCGCTACGTGGACATCGGGCAGGCCGAGGGGGCGGACCTGCTGTGCGGCGGCCGC
>DASUOW010000343.1:0-4746 GCA_036276435.1 Gemmatimonadales bacterium | reverse complement strand
GAGGCCGTCCTTCCGGAACACCGGCGACAGCTTCGCCAGTGCGTCGGGCGAGGTGTCGGGACGCATGCCCTCGTCCTTGGCCCACTGGAGCGTGGTCTTCGTCTTCCGGTCGGCGATCGGCACCGGGACGACCTCGTCGGCGTAGGCGCCGGCGGCCCAGGCGTCGCGCGCGCGCTGCTGGCTCTGCAGCGCGTACGCGTCCACCTCCGCGCGGCCGATGCCGTACTGCACGGCGAGGTTCTCGGCGGTCTCCGCCATCGGCAGGTCGCACTGGCTGTCGCGCAGCGCGGCCCAGAGCGAGTCCTCCAGGGGCGGTGTCTGCCCGAACTTGAGGCCCCAGCGGGCCCCGCGCACCACGTGCGGCGCCTGGCTCATCGACTCGGTGCCGCCCGCCAGCACGGCGCGCGCCTCGCCCAGCCGGATGAGCTGGGCCGCCTGCGTCACGGCCTCGAAGCCGGAGCCGCAGAGCCGGTTCACGGTGAGCGCCGGCGTCTCGACGGCGCAGCCGGCGCGGAGCCCGACGTGGCGCGCGAGGTAGATGGCGTCCGCGGACGTCTGCTGCGCGTTGCCGATGACGACGTGCCCGATGTCCGTCGCGGCGAGGCCGCTGCGGTCGATGGCGCACGTCGCCGCGATCGCGCCGAGATCGGTGGCGGAGAGATCCTTCAGCGTGCCGCCGAACGCGCCGAAACCGGTGCGGACGGCGCTCAGGAAGACGATGCTGGTGCTCATGGGAGGTGCGGGCGGGTCCCGGCGGTCAGGGGCGACCCGGAAGATAACTAGCCCGCGAGATAGAAATCGGCGAGCGCGCGCCGGGCCAGCGTCATCTGCCCGAGCCGCGAGAACACGGGCAGCAGCGCCTTCCGAAGCGCGAGCGAGGAGAGCATCCCGCTCAGCCGGTGGTGCTTCCGCTTCACCCTGAGCCAGCGCCGCAGCCTCGGCATGGCGTAGCCCGGCTCGAGGATCCGGCGCGCCACTTCCTCGCCGCTCACCAGTGCCGGGTAGATCCCCTCCGCCGTGAGCGGCGAGGGCAGCCCCGCCGCGTCGCCGACCAGGTAGACGTCGTGTGCGAACGCGGTGCCCGGATGGTGCACCTCGATCGTGGCGCCCTCGAACGGCGCCGCGTCGGGTGCCAAGCCCAGCTCCCGCATGTGGCGGTCGAGGATGCGGTGCAGCTCGCGCGGCGCCACCTGGTGCTTGGGCGCGCCGCAGCCGATCGACGTGTACTCGGCGTGCGGGAACACCCAGAAGTAGCCGGCGGCGAGCTCCACCGGGTCGCACTCCACGCGCAGCGGCTCGAGGCGCGCGCGCGGCACGTTGTACTCGCATGCGAAGTAGGCGCGCGGGCTCGGCACCCCGAGGGCGCGCCGCACGCGCGACTCGGAGCCGTCGGCGCCGATGAGGGTGCGATAGCGGATCGTGCCGCCGCCGACGTCGACGGTGCGTGCCGCGAGGTCGATGTGCGACGCCGCGACGCCGGTGCGCACGTCGGCCCCGGCGCGGCACGAGCGCTCCGCCTGGTGCCGCCCGAGCGTGCGCCGCGGCACGGTGCGGATGCGGCAGCGCGACTCGTCGATCACGAACGGCTCGTGACCCGTGAACGCCGCGTAGCCGACGCTCGTGAGCCCCTCGTCCGGCGGCAGGCCCAGCTCGTCCACCAGCGCCTGGGCCTTCGGCGTCAGCCCCCCGGCGCAGACCTTCGGGCCGATCTCCTCGTTCCTCTCCAGCACCAGCACGTCGCGTCCGGCGGCGGCGAGCACCTCCGCGGCGCGCAGGCCCGCGGGCCCGGCACCGATGACGAGGATGTCGATGGACTCCGGCATGCGCCCCACTCAGGCATCCCAGGCCAGTCCGCCGCCGCACGTCACGCAGTAGTTCCAGCCGTACTCCACTTCCGCCGTGCAGTGCGGGCAGTCCCCTTTCGCCTGGGACTGGCCGCAGTGGGGGCAGAAGTTCACCAGCCGGCCGCCTGGCAGGCGGCCGCCGCACTGCAGGCAGCCCAGGTCCGCGACGCGTGCGGCGGGAGGGGGCACCTCCGGGCGCGGCGGAGGCGGGGGAGGTGGCGTGGGGGTCGGCGGCTCCGGCGGCGGTGCGCGCTGAGGCTCGGGCGGGGTGATGGGCGGTCGCGGCGGCGGCGCCATCGGCTCGGTAGGGATCGACGGCGGTGCCGGCGGGACCGGCGCGGGCGGCGGCATCTCGGCCTCCGGCGGCGCATACATATCGGAACGCGACCGTCCCGCCATCACCCACGCCATCGCGTTCGGGTCGAGGACGAGCCGCGCATCCTTGAACTCGTGCAGCACGCCCAGGTCGGGGTTCACGCTCACCGCCTCCTCCGCGAACCGGACGTGCACCGGCTCCGGGTCCGTCTGCACGAAGCCACCCTCGCCGCCCGCGAGCCGGAGCACGAGCAGCTCGTAATCCTCGCTGGTGTCGACCCCGAGGGCACGGCGCGCGTTCCGGTAGGGTACGATGCGCGTGAGGAGGTCGTGGACCGCGACCGGATCCTGCAGCCGCGACGGATCGCTGACCTGCAGGGTCTGCACGATGAGACGGAAGAGGCGCTCGACGTCGGTTTCGCTCACGGGCTTCTCGCGCTGGGTGTCCGACAATGGACACGCCGCAAAACTACACGGCTCCCTCCCCGGGAGGGATGAGGTCGTCCATGAACCGCGCGCTCCTGGCCGTCATGATCCTGCTGGCCGCATGCTCCGATGACAACGGCGACGGCGGCAACGGTCCGCCCGCCGGCGGAACCGATCGCTCGGCGGCGCTCGACGCCGCCACGGCGAGCGCGGAGGAGACCGAGCAGGCGGTCGATGCCATCGCCGGCACCGCCTCGGCGCTGTCGCCGCAGGGGCTGCGTGCCGGGATGCGCGCGCTCGTGATCCCGCCGCGCCCGCTCTGCGCCACCGCGTCGTCCACCACCGACAGCGACGGCGACGGCACGCTCGACAACGCCGTCTACACCTATGCACTCCCCGCCTGCGCGTTCAGCGACTTTCGGGGCGGCAGTCTCGAGCTGACCGGCGCGATCCAGGCGAGCGATGAGGATCCCCTGCCCGGGTATGCCTATCGCATGGAGTATCAGGACTTCGTGTGGAACATGACGACGGCGGACCCGGGCACCTCCGTCCGCACGACCCGGAACGGAATGCGCCGGCTCGCACACGAGAACGGGACGCTGGTGCTCAACAGCGCGCTCACGGTGCAGCGCGGCTTCGGCGAGAGAGGCGAGGGCTTCGTGACGAGCGAGATCCGCAGCGTCTTCACGCCGGCCGCAGGCAGCGCCATCACATTCGGGCTTCCCCTGCCCGCCGGCACCGTCGAGCAGGCCGGCACGGTGGCGCTGATTCGCAGCGGCGTCACCGAGCGCTACGATGTGCGCACGATCACGCCGCTCGGCATCGATACCGTGTGCGCCAGCTTCCCGCGCATCTCCTCGGGCGAGGTGCACTACGTGCTGGCCGACAGCTCGTACGTACGGGTGACGTGGCCGGGATGCGGGATGGCGGCGGTGCAGGAGTTCGTGGAGCCGTAGGGCTACCTCAGCGGGAACCGCTCGCCGCGCTGCAGGCGCTCCTCGAGCCTGGCGAAGGCGGCGTCGCCGTCGTACTCGAGGTAGCTGCCCTTGGCGCGCTTCGCGGCGAGCCAGTCGTCGAAGCCCGACGGGACCGCGCCGTCGGAGATGAGCTGCTCCTTCGCGGCGCGGACGGCGACGTCGTTCGCGTACTCGTTCTTCGCGTGGCCCTGGTGGCCGCGCACCCAGGTGAACTGCGCGTCGTGCCGCTGCAGCGACTGCATCAGCTGCTGCCACAGCGGGAGGTTCTCGATCGCCCCGCCCTTGCGGCGCCAGCCGCGGGCCTGCCAGCCGGGCGCCCACTCGCGCACGCCCTTCACGAGATACTCCGAGTCGGACACGAGCAGCACGGCGAAGCGCCTGCCCTTGCCCGCGAGCAGGTCGAGTGCCGTGATGGCGCTCAGCAGCGCCATGCGGTTGTTCGTGGTTCCCGGCGCGGACAGATAGAAGTCGCGGCGCTCGACGGCGCCGCGGTGGCGTACCTCGATCAGCCCGGCCGCGCCGCCCGGGTTGTCGCCCTCGCGGCCGTTGCCGAGGCAGCTCTCGTCGAGATGCACCACGGCCGGCGCCGTCACGAGCCGATCACCTCGAAGTGGTCGATCTCGTTCAGCGGCACCACGAGCTCCTCGCCCGTCATCGGCAGCCAGCCCACGAAGACCTCCTTCTGCCCGCGGGACGTCACCTTCCGCGCGGTCACGATGTACTCCGTGCCGCGGCGCAGCAGCTGCACGCGCAGCCCCTTCCGGGCGGCCTGCTCGAGCCGGTCCATCTGCTGGGGGGTCCAGCGGATCATGTCGCGTCCATTCGTGCGTGTACCTTAAGGCGCCCGGCGCACCGTGATCGCGCCGGGCGGGCCGTCGAGGCAGCGGCCGATCACGGCCGCCGCCGGGGTCGCTTCCCGCGCCAGCGCCTCGAGCAGGGAGTCGAGCGCGGCGGGCGGCACGGCGAGCAGCAGTCCGCCCGACGTCTGGGCATCCGCCAGCAGCAACCGGTCCACCTGGGCGATATCCGCCTCCCACTCGGTGGTCGAGGCGGCGAGATTCCGCGTCGTGCCGCCGGGAACGTGACCCGCGGCGGCAAGCTCCCGCGCCCGATCCAGCATCGGCACCTGCGACAGGTGCAGCTCGGCGGCCACGCCGCTCGCCGTGAGCAGCTGGCCCAGGTGA
>DASUOW010000342.1:0-3233 GCA_036276435.1 Gemmatimonadales bacterium | reverse complement strand
TCGCCGTGAACGGGGAGGGCGTCTTCCAGCTGCACGACGGCGGACGATCGGCCCAATGGGTGGGTGGCAGCGCGTTGTTGTCCCCGCTGCGCCACGTGCAGCTGCGGGGCAGCGTCCGTGCCGGGCGCATGGTGGCGCTGCCCTCGGTGGAGACCGACGAGGCGCAGGCGGTGCTCGACGCCGAGGGCACGGTGGGCTGGGAGAGCCGGGCCGTGGGCGCGCACGTGGGCATCGCGCGCACCGACGGGTTCCGCACGCCGGCCTACGGCACCTTCAGCCCCATCGTGAGCACGATCGCGGCCGCGCCCGCCACCACGTGGTTCACGGCACGCGGACGCCTCGTCCCGTTCAACTGGCTCGCCGTCGACGGGTGGTACGAGACGCCGCTCAGCGATGCGCCCGAGGGCCTGCCGGTGGACCACCTGATGGGCACCGCGAGCTTCCGCTCGAAGTTCCTGCGCCGGTTCCAGAGCAGCGCCTTCGACCTGAAGGCCTCGGTCGGCTTCGAACGATGGGGCGTGGGCGTGCTGGGGACGGACGGCACGGGCACCGTCGTGAACCAGGTGGCCCAGAACTACGTGCGCTTCCGCGTGCAGCTCGCGATCGAGTCGTTCACCATCTACCTCGAGCGGTCCAACACCCTCGGACAGCTCACCGGCTACGTGCCGGGATTGCCGATCCCGCAGGCCCCCCAGGTCTTCGGCGTCCGGTGGGGCTTCACGAACTGACCGCGCCGCCCGTCCAACTCCCGCCATTACTTGTGGTTAGGGTGGCAGAACCGGGTGCTTCCTGCGAGGCGTCCGGGGCGCTATCTTTCGCGATTCTTCACCGGAGGAGCCGGTCTGCCGCACAGCATGACGGGTTTCGGGGCCGCCGAGGGGAGCGTCGCGGGTGGGCGGCTCCGGATCGAGCTGCGCACCGTGAACCACCGCTTCTTCAATTTCGCCCCCAAGCTGCCGAGCGAGCTGTCGGCGCTCGAGGGCGACCTGCGGGAGCGGCTGCGGCAGGAGATCGAGCGGGGGCACGTGGCCCTGTCGGCGCGGTGGGTGGAGTCCCCGGCGCGTGAGGCGGCGCTGGCCGTCGACCTCGAGCGCGCCCAGGACGTGACGCAGCGGCTGCGCGAGCTGCGCGACGCCCTCGGCATCGCCGGCGACGTGACGCTCGACCTGGTGGCGCGCCAGCCCGACGTGCTCGTGTCCCGGGCGGCGGAGGCGACCGAGATTCCCCTCGGCGAGGTGGAGCCGGTGCTGGTGAAGGCGGCGCAGGAGTGCCGCGCCATGCGGGCGCGCGAGGGTGCGGCCCTGGCGGCGGAGTTGAGCGCGCGGCTCGACGAGCTGGCCCGGCACGCCGAGCAGGTGGCGCTCCGGGCGCCTGAACGGCTGCTGCGCGAGCGGGACCGGCTCCGCGCCTCGGTGGCGCAACTGCTCGACGGCCGCCCGCTCGACGAGGTGCGGGTGGCGCAGGAGATCGCGCTCCTGGCCGACAAGATGGACATCACCGAGGAGCTGGTGCGCTTCCGCGCCCATGTCGCGGCCTGCCGCGCGGCCCTTGGGGAGGCGAAGCCGATCGGCCGGCAGCTCGGGTTCCTGGCCCAGGAACTCGGGCGCGAGGTGAACACGATGGGCTCGAAGGCGAACGACGCGGTGATCCAGCAGCACGTCATCGCCATGAAGGGCGAGCTGGAGAAGTTCCGCGAGCAGCTGGAGAACCTCGAGTGACGCCGTTCCTGCTGGTGCTCTCGTCGCCCTCGGGCGGCGGCAAGACGACGATCGCGAAGCGGCTGCTCGCCACCCGCGACGACGTCGGGTATTCGATCTCGGCCACGACGCGCGCCCCGCGCGCGGGCGAGCGCGATGGGGTGGACTACCACTTCATGGCGTGCGACGAGTTCGAGCGGCGTCGCGACGCGGGCGAGTTCGCCGAGTGGGCGAAGTACAACGGGCAGCTGTACGGCACCCTCAAGCGCGAGCTCGAGCGGGTGGCCGGCGGCGGGAAGCACGCGGTGCTCGACATCGACGTGGAGGGCGCCCGGCAGCTCAGGCGCTCGGTGCCCACGGGGGTGCACGTCTTCGTGCTCCCGCCGTCGGCAGAGGTGCTGGCGGCCCGGCTCAAGGGCCGCAACAGCGAGACGCCGGAGCAGGTGCGCCGGCGGCTGGAGCACGCGGCGGCGGAGATCGCCGCCGCGGGCGAGTACGACTACATCGTGGTGAACGACGATCTGGACGCCGCGGTCCGCCAGGTCGAGGCCATCATCGACGCCGAATGTCACCGGACGATCCGGCTGGGCACGTTGCCCCAGCAGCTCGAGCGGTTGCGGCGCGCGGTGGCGGCGGAGGCGACCGGTATCACGACCGCTGGCGCAGGCGCTTAAGGAGGCAGGATGCGGATCTGGACACCGTTGGAAGTGGCGAAGCAGGCGGGCAACAAGTACCTCGGCGTGCTCGTGGCCGCGAAGTTCGCGCGCTACCTGAACGACTTCCCGCGCGATCACCTCCAGCTCGAAGAGAAGCTCACGACGCGCTCGCTGGACGAGCTCGCCAAGGGACAGCTCAACTACAAGCTCCTGCGCCGGCGTCGCTCGGAGGCCTGAGGATGTGGGCCGGCCGGCACGTCGTCCTCGGCGTGTCGGGCGGGATCGCCTCCTACAAGAGCTGCTTCCTCGCCCGGCTGCTGACCGAGGCGGGGGCACGGGTCGATGTCGCCATGACCCGTTCCGCCGCGGAATTCGTGCGGCCGGTCACCTTCGAGGCGCTCACTGGGCGCCCCGTCCTCTCCTCGCTGTGGGAGAAGGATGGGGCGCTCGCGCACGTACGGTGGGGCCAGCAGGCGGACCTCATCCTCGTGGCGCCCGCCACGGCGCAGCTCATCGCCCGCATGGCGCAGGGACTGGCCGACGACGTGCTGACGGCCCTCCTGCTCGCCTCCACGGCGCCGATCCTCCTCGCCCCCGCGATGAACGACGAGATGTTCGCGCACCCGCAGACCCAGGCCAACCTTGCCTGCCTGCGGGAACGGGGTATCTCCATCGTGGGGCCTGAGACCGGCGCGCTGGCCGAAGGGCCCTCGGAGCGGCCGGGCCGGATGAGCGAGCCGGCCACCATCATGGCGCACGCGGCCCGCCGCCTGGCGCAGGGCGGGCCGCTCCACGGCAAGCGCGTGGTGGTCACCGCGGGTCCGACGCGCGAGCCGATCGACCCGGTGCGGGTGGTGACCAACCGCTCGAGCGGCAAGAT
>DASUOW010000341.1:0-8789 GCA_036276435.1 Gemmatimonadales bacterium | reverse complement strand
CGGGCTGAGCGCGTTCTCGCGGCTGTTCATGTCGGAGATCGGCGGACGCTGGTTCGCGTCGTGGGCCACGCGGCAGGCGCGCAGCTACTTCGCCCTCAGGCTGCCCAACCGCTGGTGGCTCCTCGGCTCCGACGGGCAGCTGCAGTCGGACATCGACACGCCGCAGATCGAGTACTTCCGCCACGTCGCCGCGACGCACATGCAGCCGGGCGACCGGGCCATCATGTGCCTCTCGCAGCCCACCTGGATCTACGCGCACAAGTACCGGCGGCTGGGCGGGGAGTTCGACGAGACCGACCTGCTGTACCTGCGCGAGCAGGTGTTCGCCCCGCGGGGCGTGGAGCTGCGCGTGTTCCTGGCCGGCGACCTGCACCACTACCGCCGCCACGAGGAAGCCGGCGCGGCGCCCGGCGACGCGATGCAGAAGATCACCGCGGGCGGCGGCGGCGCCTTCCTGCATCCCACGCACGACGAGGACGTGGCGCTCATCGAGGAGGATGCCGGGGTGGCCGAGGAGGGGACGCGGCGGTTCGCGCTCGCGGCGGCGTACCCGGATGCGCGCACGTCGAACCGGCTCACGTGGGGCAACCTGTTCTTCCTGTTCCGCAACCCGAAGTTCGGCGTGGTGCCGGCGGTGTTCTACCTGCTGACGGCCTGGCTGGTGGGCGCGGCACTGGGCGAGGCGCAGCCGACGGGCATGTGGGACGCGGCGCGCCGGACCGTCGAGGCGTTCCGCGTCAACCCGGGCCTCGCGCTGTGGGTGATCGCGCTCGTGGCCGTGTTCGTGACGTTCACCGACACCGCGTCGCGCCTCCATCGCTGGGTGGGAGGCGGGCTGCACTTCCTCGCGCACTGGAGCGCGATCTTCCTGCTGGGCGTGGCGTCGGCGACGACGTCGCGCGTGCTGCCGGCGGAGTGGGTGGTGTCGCGCTTCGCGTTCGAGGCGGCGTTCATGTTCGCCGGCGGGTGGCTCGTGGGCTCGCTCATCATGGGGCTCTACCTGCTCATCTCGCTCAACGTCTTCGGCCGCCACAGCGAGGAGGCGTTCTCCGCGATGCGCATCCAGGACTACAAGCACTTCCTGCGGCTGCACGTGGGCCGGGACGGGACGCTCACCATCTACCCGGTCAAGCTCGAGCGCGTGCCGCGCCGCTGGCGGGAGCGACGCGCCGAGGACGCCACGGCCTCGCGGGTGGTGCCGGACGAGCCGATGCGAGCGGAGTTGATCGAGCCGCCGATCGTGGTGCGCCGCGCGGCGCCCTGACGCCCCCTTCCGCTGCCGAGCATCGCGGTCGTAATTAGGAGCCTCACCTCAACAGGAGCGGGACGCGTGGCCACCCTGCAGATCTGCTATCGGGACTCGAGCGGCAAAGTGGTGTGCAAGGACTCGACCGTGTCGTCGATGACCGCCGCGTCGTCGCCCGGCGGCTCCGACAAGCCCAAGAAGAAGCAGGTCAAGGACGCGGTCGACTCGCTGGTCGACGCGATGCTCGCCGACACGCCCGAGTACTTCGCGCTCGTCTACGCACCCGACGGGGTGCAGACCAAGTAGGCGTCAGCGCGAGACGCGCTCGGCGGGCGGGATGCCCTGGGTGGCGTTCCCGAACCCGGGCTCGCGGCGCAGCGGCGCGAACCTGGGCAGTTCCATCAGCGTCCGGGCCATCATCGGATTGGCACGAACGGCCCGGGCCGACAGCGCCAGCGCGCTGTCGGCGTCGCCGCGCACCATCCGCGCATAGGCGGCATCCGTGAGCACCCCGGGATCCACGTTGGCCCCCCAGTCGGCCGCGAGGCGGTCGTAGACGCGGTCACCGCTGTCGGCGAGGCCCGCGCGCCACAGGATGGCGGCGGCCCACAGCCGGAGCTCGACCGGCATCGTGGGCGGAAGCTCCAGTTTCTCGAGCCGGGCCAGCGAGTCCGCGAGCCGCAGTGCCCTCGCCGCATCCTGCGGCTCGGCCGACCGCAGTCCCGCCACGTTCGCGGCGCAGACCTTGAACAACGGCGCCTTCGGGTAGCGCTCCGCCCCGAGCGTGCACGCCACCATGGCGGAGTCGTAGCGCTCCAGCTGCAGCTCCGCCTCGAACCGCCTGTAGTCCAGGTAGTCGCCCAGCGAGTGCAGGGGGTCGGCTTCCTGGGCGCGCCGGATGGAGAAGAGCGCGGCGCGCTGGTCGCCGATGCGCGCCTCGATGCCGGCCTGCGCCAGCCACACCGCCGGCCGATTGGGGTCGAGCCGATTCGCCTGGCGGAGGTCGCTGAGCGCCTGCGGGCCCAGCGTGGAGTCATCCAGGAAGCCGAGCAGCAGGTCGGTGGACCGCCCGCGCACGAGCCAGCCGTCCGCCAGGAGCGGCGCCCGTCGCACCACCTCATCGGCGCGCGCGATGCTCCGCCGGTAGTAGGCGACGGGGCTCGGCAACGCCGTCGAGTCGGGGAACAGCTGCCGACCGGCGGCCGCGACGATCGCCATCGTCTGCGCGACCCGCGCCCGCTCGAGCGTCGCGAGCACGCCCCTGGGATTCGTCCGCTCCCCCTGCACCAGCAGCGAGTCCGCGCTCTCGAGCTGGGCCAGGGCGCGCGAGGGCCCCAGCTCGTAGTACGCGTCGTCCACGTTGCGCATGATCACCAGCGCCCGCCGGCGAAGGGCGAGGACGGTGGTATCGGGCTCCAGCCGGGTCAGCCGCCGCTCCTCCATCTGCAGCGCGAGGGTGCCGCGGATCACGCCGAAGGGACTCGCCGGATCCAGCGCCACGACCTCACGGCGCAACGACTCCGGGTCACGCTCCCACCGGCTGGCTCCCCGGAGTTCCCGTCCCGAGCGAGCGTCGAGCATCCGCACCACCAGCCCGACGCTGTCGGCGCCGCGGTCGAAGGTGCCCTTCACGATCCAGTCCGCCTGGTAGCGCCGCTGCAGGCTGTCGGCGGGAAGATCGGGCTGGTCGGACGCATCGATCACGCGCAGGCCGGGCACCCGCTGCAGCGCCTCGCGCAGCTCGTCGTTGAGTCGCGCGCCGTCCACATCCGCCGCGCCGTCACGACCACGGAATCCGTTGAGGACGAGGACGCTGCTGTCCGCCGACGTGACCAGACGGTCCGGGGCCTGACGCGTGCCACGCCACACGAGCGCGGCGACCAGCGAGGCCGCCACCGCGGCACCCAGCAGCCACCACCGTCCGGTGCGCGGGACCGGCTGCAGCGCCTGCGTCGGCGCGGAGGTGCGTGTCCGCACCCGCTGCAGCTCGCGCTGGAACTCACCCGCGGTGGCGAACCGCGCGCCGGGACTCTTCTCCAGGGCCTTCGCCACGAGCGCCTGCACCGAGACGGGCAGGCCCGGCCGCCGCTCGTCGAGCGGCGGCACCGGGCTGCTGCAGTGCGCCAGGCTCACCGCCTGCGGCGTGTGGGCCTCGAACGGCGGCGCGCCGGTGAGCATCTCGTACAGCACGCAGCCCAGGCTGTAGATGTCGCTGCGCCCGTCGATCTGTTCGTCGCCGCGGCACTGCTCCGGGCTCATGTAGATCGGCGTGCCCACGACCGACTCGGTGGTGAGCGCCGCGCCGGCCCGCCCCGCCACGTCGATGGCGCGCGCGATGCCGAAGTCGGACACCAGCGCGTGGTCCGCCTGGATGAGGATGTTGCCGGGCTTCACGTCGCGGTGCACCACGCCGCGCGCGTGCGCGAAGTCGAGCGCGTCGGCCACCTCGGCGCAGAGGCGCAATGCCTCGTCCACCGACATGGGGCCCTCGCGCTCCAGCAGGTCGCGCAGCGACGGCCCTTCCACCAGGGGCATGACGTAGTACGGCAGCTGCACGTCGCCCATCTCGACGACGCCCGAGTCGATGACGCCGACGATGTTGGGGTGGTTGAGCTTCGCCGCGATGGCGATCTCGCGCGCGAAGCGCTCGGCACCCAGCGACAGGCCCAGCTCGCGCCGGAGGATCTTCACCGCCACGCGGCGGTCGTGCTTCACGTCCTGCGCGAGCCAGACCACCGCCATCCCGCCTTCCCCGACGGGACGGTCGATGTCGTAGCGGCCCCGGAGGGCCGCCTTGAGCTGCTCGAGTCGGCTGCTGCTCGTGGTCATGAGGCTCGCGACGAGGGATCTGGCTGCTTGCGCGGACTCAGACGCGCAGGCCGAGCAGCTGCTTCACGTTCACCGATTTCGCCTGGGCCTGCACCTGCTGCTCCACCTTGGGGAAGAGCGCCTTCGCCTCGCCCTGGAAGCGGGTGAAGAGGGATCGCAGGTCGTCTCCGCTCAGGTTGCGGCCCTGGGCGTAGTACTGCTTGGCGACGTGGCCCAGCGCGTAGGTGGACGCGAAGGATACGGCCGCGCCCGCCGCGAGCCCCGTCGTGCCGCCAAGCCCGCGCCCGAGCAGCCCGCCGGCGAGACCGCCGAGCAGCTTCCGCACGGCGCTCTCGGCCACCTGCGCCGCCGCACCGATGCCCAGCGCGCCGGCGAGATCCTTCACCTGGTCGGCGTCCATCTTCTGGCCGTAGGCCTGGCCGATCTGGTACACGAGCCGGAGCTGCAGCGGGATGATCGCCATGTTGGCGAGCCGGTCGGGCAGCAGCTCGAGCGCGCCGGTCACGATGGCCTGCTTCTGGATCATCTCGTCGATGCCGGCCGGCGAGGACGGCGCGCCCGTTCCCACTGCGACCGGTGCCGCCGCGATGGCCGCGGCATCGGCCTCGGTGCCCGCCACGGCGGCCGCGTCGAGGCCGAGGCTCGTGCGGAGCTCCTGCAGGAAACGCGTCTCCTGCGCATTGGCCGGGCCATCGGCGTTGCAGACGGTCACCGCCGTCTCGTAGGCCGTCGTCCGCGCCTCGGCGTCCGAGAGCCGCGTCACCACCTCCGCCAGCGACAGGCCACCCATCGCCACGCGGCCCGCGAGGGCGTCGATGTCGGCGAGCCCGAGGCTGGTGCCGAGGGAGGTGAGGCGGGTCTTCTCCTCGCCCGTGGCCTGCCCGTCGGCCAGCGCCGCCATGAGGGCGATGGCGACGATCGGTTCGCGATCCTGGTCGTTCATGTCCACTCCTGTGGGTGTGTCGTCACGCGCGATGCAGGAAGAGCCGGTAGGCCGGGTTGTCCGACTCGTCCCATGACCGGTAGCCCAGCCCCTGCAGAAATCCGTCGAAGCGCGCCCGGTCCGCCTCGGGCACCTGGATGCCGCACAGCACGCGACCGTAGTCCGCGCCGTGGTTGCGATAGTGGAACAGCGAGATGTTCCAGTCCTGCGCCATGCCGTCGAGGAACTGCAGCAGCGCGCCCGGACGCTCCGGAAACTGGAACCGGAACAGGCGCTCGTCCGCGAGTCCCGGCGCACGCCCACCCACCATGTAACGGATGTGCACCTTGGCCATCTCGTTCTCGCTCATGTCGACGACGCCGTAGCCCTGCTCCTCCAGGGCCGCGACGATGGCGCGCTGCTCCGCCTCGCGCTCGCGCACCTGCACGCCGACGAACACCACCGCCTCGTCCGGGTCGGCGTAGCGATAGTTGAACTCGGTGACGCTGCGCGGGCCGATCGCCTGGCAGAACCGCCGGAAGCTGCCGGGGCGCTCGGGGATCGTGACCGCAAGCAGCAACTCCCGCCCCTCACCCAGCTCGGCGCGCTCGGCCACGTGGCGCAGGCGGTCGAAGTTGACGTTGGCGCCGCAATGGATCGCCACCAGCGCGCCGGGCAGGTCGCGCCGCGCCGCGGCCCATCGCTTCATCCCCGCCACCGCGAGCGCCCCCGCCGGCTCGGCGATGGAGCGCGTGTCGTCGAACACGTCCTTGACGGCGGCGCAGATCTCGTCGGTGGAGACGCGCACCACCTCGTGCACCACGTCCCGCGCGAGCCGGAAGCACTCCTCGCCCACCTGCTTCACGGCGACGCCGTCGGCGAAGAGCCCCACCTGGTCGAGCACCACGCGCTCGCCCGCGGCGAGCGAGCGGTGCATCGCGTCGGCATCCTCGGGCTCCACGCCGATCACCTTGATCTCGGGCCGGAGGAAGTGGATCCACGTGCCCACCCCCGCGATGAGCCCGCCACCGCCCACCGCCACGAACACCGCGGCGATGGGATCGGGGTGCTGCCGCAGGATCTCCATGCCGATCGTGCCCTGACCGGCGATGACGTCGGGATCGTCGTACGGATGGATGAAGACGAGCCCTCGCTCCCGCTCGAGGGTCCGGGCGTGGGCGTAGGCCTCGTCGTAGGTGTCGCCCGCGAGCACCACCGCACCACCGAGTGCCGCCACCGCCTCCACCTTGATGGACGGCGTGGTGCGCGGCATCACGACCACCGCCTCCATGCCGAGCCGCTTCGCCGACAGCGCCACGCCCTGCGCATGGTTGCCGGCCGACGCGCAGATGACCCCTCGCGCCCGCTCCGCCCGGGACAGCTGGGCGATGCGGTTGTACGCCCCGCGCAGCTTGAAGGAGTGGACCGGCTGGAGGTCCTCCCGCTTGAGCAGCACGGCCGCGCCGAGACGGGCCGAGAGCCGGGGCATCGGGTCGAGCGGCGTCTCGATGGCCACGTCGTAGACGCGGGCCCTGAGGATGCGGCGGACATAGTCGTGCATGGCGGCCGTTGCGGTGGACCATGATAAGGTAGTCCCGCCAGGACATGAAGGCTCCTTCAGGGACCCCTCACGGCCGCGTCACCCCACCGGCACCTATGTGCAGAAAGGCGGCATCTCCGCCGAGGAGAGACGACATGACGATGCACCGTGCGGTGGAAGAGCTCGAGAGCGTGGTCATCCGCTTCGCCGGGGACTCCGGCGACGGCATGCAGCTCGCGGGCGACGAGTTCTCGAAGGCCGTGGCCTCCAGCGGGCACGACTTCGCCACCCATCCCGACTATCCCTCCGAGATCCGGGCGCCGGTCGGCACGCTGTTCGGGGTGTCGGGCTACCAGCTGCAGTTCTCGTCGCACGAGGTGTTCACCAGCGGCGACGCGGCCGACGTGCTGGTGGCGATGAACCCTGCGGCGCTCCGCGTGAACCTGGCCGACGTGAAGTACGGCGGCATGGTGATCGTGAACACCGGCGCCTTCACCGAGTCGAACCTGGTGAAGGCCGGCTACGTCACGAGCCCGCTCGACGACGACAGCCTCGCCCACTACCGCGTCTACCCCATCGACATCAGCGCCCAGACCGCGAACGCGCTGCGCGACAGCGGCCTCTCCAAGAAGGAGGTGGCGCGCTGCAAGAACTACTTCGCGCTCGGGCTGATGCTGTGGCTGTACCACCGCCCGCTCGAGGACGAGATCGCCGACATCGAGCGCAAGTTCGCGAAGGCACCCGAGCTGGCGGCGGCCAACGTGCAGGCGCTCCGGGCCGGCTACAACTACGGTGACACGACCGAGCTGTTCCCGGTCACGTACGACGTGCGGCCCGCGCCGATCCTGCCGGGCGTCTATCGCAGCGTGACGGGCAACCAGGCCACCGCCCTGGGCTTCGTGGCGGCGTCGGAGCTGAGCGGGCTCCGGCTCTTCCTGGGCTCGTACCCGATCACGCCGGCCTCCGACATCCTGCACACGCTGGCGGCGCTCAGGCACTTCGACGTCACCACGTTCCAGGCCGAGGATGAGATCGCCGGCATCTGCTCGGCGATCGGTGCGGCGTTCGGCGGGGCGCTGGGCATCACGACGACGTCGGGACCCGGGATGGCGCTGAAGACCGAAGCGATCGGCCTGGCGGTGATGACCGAGTTGCCGCTGGTGATCGTGAACGTGCAGCGCGGCGGACCATCGACCGGGCTGCCCACCAAGATCGAGCAGTCCGACCTGCTGCAGGCCGTCTTCGGGCGCAACGGCGAATGTCCCGTGCCCGTGCTCGCGGCCCGTTCGCCGGCCGACTGCTTCGACTGCGCGCTGGAGGCGGTGCGCCTCGCGACCCGGTACATGACGCCCGTGATCCTGCTCTCCGACGGCGGCATCGCCAACAGCAGCGAGCCGTGGCGGGTACCGGACGTGGCCGGGCTGCCCGACCTGCATGTCGACTTCCGCACCGATCCGGCGAACTACCACGTCTACGATCGGAACGAGCGGCTGGCGCGCGCCTGGGTGCGTCCGGGCACGCCGGGGATGGAGCATCGCATCGGCGGGCTCGAGAAGGACGCCGTGACCGGGGACCTCTCCGGCGACCCGCGCAACCACCAGCGCATGGTGGAGCTGCGCGCGGCCAAGGTGGCGGGCATCGCGAACGACCTGCCGCCGCTGCACATCCACGGCTCGCCGTCGGGCGACCTGCTGCTGGTGTCGTGGGGCAGCACGTGGGGCGCCGTGGCGCAGGCCGTGGAGCGCGCGGTAGCCGAGGGACGCACGGTGGGCCACGTGCACCTGCGCCACCTCAATCCATTCCCGCCCGACCTGGGCACGGTGCTGCAGCAGTTCCGGCAGGTGCTCGTGCCCGAGCTCAACGCCGGCCAGCTCGCGCTGCTGCTGCGCGCGCGCTACCTCGCCGACGTGGTGCAGCTCGACAAGGTGCAGGGCCGGCCGTTCAAGGTCTCCGAGATCCATGATCGCATCCGGGAGCTGACCTCATGATCCACGTCGCCTCGGGGCCCGTGCAGCTCACGAAGAAGGACTTCGTCACCGACCAGGACGTGCGCTGGTGTCCCGGCTGCGGGGACTACGCCATCCTGAGCCAGATCCAGAAGCTGCTGCCCACGCTTGGCATCGCGAAGGAGAACTTCGCGTTCATCTCCGGCATCGGCTGCTCGAGCCGATTTCCGTACTACGTGGACACGTACGGGATGCACACGATCCACGGGCGCGCGCCGGCCATCGCGAGCGGGCTCAAGATCGCGC
>DASUOW010000340.1:0-3606 GCA_036276435.1 Gemmatimonadales bacterium | reverse complement strand
AGACGTGGCTCTACGGCGGCGCGCCGGCCAACATCTACGCCACCATCGTGCAGGGGCGCCCCAACGGCATGCCGTCGTTCGGCGGCCGGCTCACGGACGACGACGTCTGGAAGCTCGTCGCCTACGTGCGCTCGATGACCGGACAGCCGTCGAAGGCGGTGCGCCCCGGGCGCAACGACGACATGCAGGCGAAGAAGTCCGAGCAGCGCGAGCTGCGCGCGCCGGTCGAGGACGCCTCACCGCCGGCCGACGGCACGAGGCAGCCATGACCCGCCGCGCGCTGCCGGTGCTCGCCGGCCTCGCGGCGGCCTGCGGCGGGGCGCCGCAGAGCCCGCTCAACCCCGCGGGAGCCGATGCGCGCCAGATCTTCACCGTCGGCACGGCGTTCTTCGCGATCGCGCTGGTCACCTACCTGGTCGTGAATGCCGTGCTCGTGCGCGCGCTCCTGCGCCGGCGCCGCGCGGAGCTGCCCGAGGTGCCGGACGTCGCGCCGGCCGCGGAAGGCGAGCGTCGCCTCGGCGGCCACGTGCGGAACGCCACCATCCTGACGGCGGTCATCCTCGCCATCTACGTCGGGGTGACGTGGGCCGTCGAGGCGAGCGTCACGGAGACGACCCGCGAGAGTCCCGTCCGGATCCAGGTGGTCGGGCGCCAATGGTGGTGGGAGATGCGCTACCAGGATTCGGTGCCGTCGCAGACGTTCATCACGGCGAACGAGCTGCACCTGCCGGTGGGACGCCCCGTGCTCTTCACGCTGCAGAGCGAGGACGTCATCCACAGCTTCTGGATCCCCGCGCTGCAGGGCAAGAAGGACCTCGTCCCCGGGAAGCTGAACACCGTCGCCTTCACGCCCCGTGAGACGGGCACGTTCCGGGGCCAGTGCGCCGAGTTCTGCGGCCACCAGCACGCCCACATGGCGTTCGATGTGGTGGTGGAGAGCCCCGAGGCGTTCGACGCGTGGGCCGCCGCGCAGCGGACGCCGGCGGCGCCGCCCACCGATTCGCTGCGGGCGCGGGGGCAGCAGGTGTTCCTCGCCAAGTCGTGCCCGATGTGCCACAACATCCAGGGCGTGCGCACCTACGGCACGCGCGGGCCCGACCTCACCCACGTCGCCAGCCGGAAGACGCTCGCTGCGGGCGCGCTGCCCAACACGAAGGGGCATCTCGCGGGCTGGATCATCGATCCTGGCCGCCAGAAGCCGGGCACGAAGATGCCGCCCAACCCGATGTCGGGTGACGAGCTCGAGGCGCTGCTCGCGTACCTCGGAGGGCTGCGGTGACCGCCCCGGCGCTGCCGCAGCGCGAGCTGCTCGAACTCAAGCGCACCTGGGACACCCCTCGCGGCTTCTGGGGCTGGGTGGCGAGCGTGGACCACAAGGTGGTCGCCGTCCGCTACGTGGTGACGGCGTTCGTGTTCTTCCTGCTGGCCGGCGTGCTCGCGCTGCTGATGCGCATCCAGCTCGCGTTCCCGGAGAACCGCTTCCTCTCGCCCGACCTGTACAACCAGTTCTTCACCACCCACGGCACGACGATGATGTTCCTCTTCGCCGTGCCGGTGATGGAGGCGATGGGACTGTACCTGGTGCCGATCATGATCGGCACGCGGAACGTGGCCTTCCCCCGGCTCAACAACTACGGCTACTGGGTGTACCTGCTCGGCGGCGTGCTGCTCTACATCGGGCTGTTCAGCAACACGGGGCCCGATACGGGCTGGTTCAGCTACGTGCCGCTCGCCGGCCCCGAGTTCTCGCCGGGGAAGCGGGTGGACGTGTGGGCGCAGATGATCACGTTCACGGAGATCGCGGCACTCGTGAGCGCCGTCGAGATCATCGCGACCGTCTTCAAGCAGCGCGCACCGGGCATGACGTTCCGCCGGCTGCCGCTCTTCGTCTGGGCGATGCTCATCATGTCGTTCATGGTGATCTTCGCCATGCCGGTGGTGGCCACGGCGAGCCAGATGCTCGCGATGGACCGCCTGATCGACACCCACTTCTTCAACCCGGCCGAGGGCGGCAGCGCCATCCTGTGGCAGCACCTCTTCTGGTTCTTCGGGCATCCCGAGGTCTACATCATCTTCATCCCGGCGCTCGGGATGATCTCGGCCATCCTGCCGGCGATGGTGCACCGGCCGGTGTTCGGGCGCCGGGCGGTGATCCTCTCGATGCTCGCGGTCGCGTTCCTCTCGTTCGCCCTGTGGGTGCACCACATGTTCGCCGCAGGGCTCCCCGAGGGGGCGAACGCGCTGTTCGCGCTGTCGAGCGGTGCGATCGCCGTGCCCACGGGGGTGCAGATCTTCTGCTGGATCGCCACCATCTGGGCGGGCCGGCCGCGGTTCGAGGTGCCGTTCCTGTACGTGCAGGCCTTCTTCTTCCTGTTCATCATCGGCGGGATGTCGGGGCTGTTCCTCGCCGCTGTGCCGGTGGACCTGCAGCTCACCGACACCTACTTCCTCCCGGCGCACATCCACTACGTGCTGATCGGCGGCGCCGTCTTCCCGCTGCTCGGTGCCGTCACCTACTGGTTCCCCAAGGCCACCGGCCGGATGCTGGGCGATCGCCTGGGGCGCTGGAGCTTCTGGCTCCTCTTCGCCGGCGTGAACCTCACGTTCTTCCCGATGCACGTCTCGGCGCTCCTCGGCATGCCGCGCCGGGTCTACACCTACCTGCCGGGCCTCGGGTGGACGGCGCCCAACTTCATCTCCACCGTGGGCGCGGTGGTGCTCGCCGTCGCGCTGTCGCTGCTGCTGTTCAACGTCGTGAAGTCGCTGCGCTCGGGCAGGGTGGCGGGAGACGATCCCTGGCGCGGTGACGGCCTCGAGTGGACGATCCCGTCACCCGCGCCGTCCTACAACTTCGCCCTGCTCCCCGTCGTGGACGGCATCGCGCCGGCATGGGAGCGGAGCGGGGAGACGCCCTTCGTGACGGGCCTTTCCACGACCCATCGTGAGGTCCTGCTGACGAGCGTGCAGGACGTCGAGCCCGAGACGCGGCATGCGCAGCCGGGACCCACGCTCTGGCCCTTCGCCGCGGCGCTCGCCACGACCGGGCTCATCTGCGGCCTGATCTTCACCGTGTGGGCCGTGCCCATCGGCGCCGTGTTCGTCGCCATCGGGCTCATCGGCTGGACCTGGCCGAAGCGGGGACACGATCCCGCCGAGTTCGCCGACCTGGTGGCCGACATCACCGTGCGGGAGCCGTCGTGACCCGGCCCGTCGCTCGCATCGAGCCGGCACCGGCGCCGTCGCGCCGGCTGCTCGACGTCTCCGGCCTGCCGACCGTCGCCTTCGGCTCGAAGAGCATCATGTGGTGGGGTGTGGTGGGGTTCATCCTGATCGAGGGCACCACGATCGGGACGGCGATCGGGAGCTACTTCTACCTCAGCGGCATCGAGCCGCGGTGGCCACCGCCGCGCACGCCGATGCCGGGTCTGCTGGTGCCGCTGCTCAAGTCCGTCGCGCTCCTGGCCAGCGCCTACCCCGCCGTCATGTGCGACAAGGCGGCCCGGCGGTTCGACTTCCGGGACATGCGCCGCTGGGTCGTGGCGATGGGCGTCATGGGCGTGCTCGTCGTCGGGCTGCAGTTCCTCGAGCTGCGCACCGTCGGCGTGC
>DASUOW010000339.1:0-3297 GCA_036276435.1 Gemmatimonadales bacterium | reverse complement strand
GAGCCTCCGCGCGCGCCTCGACCGCGAGAAGCAGCTCCCGGTGGACGAGGCGGTGCGGATCGCCGTCGCCGTGGCCGACGCGCTCGACTGCGCCCACGGGCACGGGGTGATCCACCGCGACCTGAAGCCCGAGAACATCCTCCTCCAGCACGGGCAGCCGGTGGTCGCTGACTTCGGCATCGCGCTGGCCGTGAGCAACGCCGGCGAGGGGCGGCTCACCCAGACCGGCCTCTCGCTCGGCACCCCGCACTACATGAGCCCCGAGCAGGCGATGGGCGAGCGGGAGATCACGCCGCGCAGCGACGTGTACGCCCTCGGCGCCATGACCTACGAGATGCTGGTGGGCGAGCCGCCCTTCACGGGCCCGAGCGCGCAGGCCATCGTCGCCAAGGTGCTCACCGAACGGCCCGTGCCGGTCACGGTGCATCGTGACACGGTGCCGAGCAACGTGGCGGCCGCCATCCAGAAGGCGCTCGCCAAGCTGCCCGCCGACCGGTTCGGGAGCGCCGCCGAATTCGGCCGCGCGCTGGTGAACCCGTCGTTCACGTCCAGCGACACGCGCTCCACCGCGGCGCTGCCCGCGGCGGAGGCGGCACGCCCGACCTCTCGCCGCAGCTGGCCGGCCGTGGCGCTCGGCGGCGCGCTGCTCGCCGGCCTCGCGGGCGCCGCGGGCTGGGCACTCAAGCCCGAGCCGCCGAAGGCCGTGCGCCGCTACGATGTCCTCCCCGACGGCGGCTACGGAGGCGTCGCGCTGTCACCGGACGGCACGATGCTCGCCGCCACCGGTACGGGAGCGGATTCGGCCGGATCGCCGCCGAGCCTGTGGCTGCGCCCGCTCGACCAGCTCGAGGCGACCCGCCTTCCCGGCGTGCGCGCCACCACTGCCACGTTCTCGCCCGACGGTCGGGAGTTGGCCGTCACGACGGACCAGCGGCTCGTACGGGTGTCGCTGACCGGTGCGACGTCGGCACCGCTGGCCGACTCCGCATTTGTCGCCGGCTGGTGGGGCCGCGACGGGTACGTGTATTTCACGCGCACGGGCTGGGGCCTGGCGCGCGTGAAGGCGAACGGCGGTGCGGTCGAGACGCTCACCGCGAACACCAACGTCGCTGCGGACATCAACGTGCACGTCCTGCCGCAGCTGCTGCCGTCCGGCAAGGCGCTGCTCTTCACCGCGATCCGCTCCCTGTCGTCGACGGAGGCCCACGAGATCCGGGTCCTGGACCTGGAGACGCGCTCGGTGACCACCGTCACGCGCGGCTTCTCGGCGCGCTACGGCGGCGGGCGGCTGGTCTTCATCAGCCCGACCGGCGCGCTCGTGCAGGCGCCGTTCGACCCCGACCGCCTCGAGCTGACCGGGACGCCGGAGCTGGTGGCGATGGGCATCGCGACGTTCTACGGGGTCGGCAACGTCGCCCTGGCCGACAACGGCACGCTGCTGTATCAGCTGGGCGGCTCGACCACCGATGGTCAAGGGTTCCGGCCGAGCGTCGTGTCCAGGGACGGTCGCAGCGAACGACCGCTGCCCATCAGCGGCACGAGCTTCAACAGCGTCGGCGTTTCGCCCGACGGCACTCGGCTCGCCATCGAGGTGTCCGACGGCGTCTCCAGCGGCGGTGACATCTACATCCTCGCACTCGGGGACAGCGTGCCCGTCCGCGTGACCCGGGAGGGCCTCAACATGTACCCCACCTGGACGCCCGATGGGCGGCGCATCGTGTTCAGCCGGCTGCTCGACGGCAGGCGCGACCTCGCCTGGCAGGCCGCCGACGGCTCGGGACGCGCCGAAGTCCTGCTTGCAACGCCGGGCGACGAGCACGAGGCGGTCTTCGCCCCCGACGGCAAGCTCGTCATCCGGGAGGGCGACGCCTCCACCGGCGCGGATCTCGACCTGCTCGTGGCGGACCTCGCGAGCGGCACCGTGACGCCGTTCGCCGCCGATTCCACCGTCTCGGAGCGCGCGCCACGCCTCTCGCCCGACGGGCGGTGGCTCGCCTTCGTCGCGGAACGGAGCGGCCGGGAGCAGGTCTTCGTGCGTCCGTACCCGCTCGACGGTTCGGGCGCGGAGTGGCAGGTGTCGGACGCGGGAGGCACCGAGCCGGTCTGGGCGCGCAGCGGCCGCGAGCTCTTCTTCAAGTCATCGGAGGCCCTCTTCAGCGCGGAGATCCGCACCACGCCCGGCTTCGCGGTGGGCGCGCGCCGCCGGCTGTTCCCCATCGCCGGCTACCGGAGCGGGCCCTTCCACGCCTACTACGACGTGCTGCCGGGCGACACCGCCTTCGTCATGCTCGGCCGGGCGACCGGCAGCACCGAACGCCGGACCATCATCGTCGAGAACTGGCTCGCCGAGCTCGAGCGCAAGGGAGCCCGATGAGCGCCGGCCCCGCCGAGCGCCTCGCCGCCAACCTCGCCGACCGTTACCGGCTCGAGCGCGAGCTGGGCCAGGGCGGCATGGCCACCGTCTACCTTGCCCAGGACCTCAAGCACGATCGCCGGGTGGCCATCAAGGTGCTCCACCCCGAGCTCAGCGCGGTGATCGGCGGCGAGCGCTTCCTGAGCGAGATCAAGGTCACCGCCAACCTGCAGCATCCGCACATCCTGCCGCTGTTCGACTCGGGCGCTGCCGACGGCCTGCTCTTCTACGTCATGCCGTACGTGCAGGGCGAGTCGCTCCGCGCGAAGATGAGCCGTGAGAAGCAGCTCGGCGTCGAGGAAGCCGTGCGGCTGGCGTCCCAGGTCGCGAGCGCGCTCGACTACGCGCACCGCCAGGGCGTGGTGCACCGCGACATCAAGCCCGAGAACGTGCTGCTGCACGACGGCACCGCCCTCGTGGCCGACTTCGGCATCGCGCTCGCGGCCACCAATGCCGGGGCGAGCCGCATGACCGCCACCGGCATGTCGCTGGGCACGCCCGCGTACATGTCGCCCGAGCAGGCCATGGGCGACCGCGAGGTCGACGCCCGCAGCGACGTCTACTCGCTTGCGACGATGCTGTACGAAATGCTCGTGGGCGATCCCCCGCACAGCGGCAGCACGGCGCAGGCCATCGTCGCCAAGGTGCTCACCGAGAAGCCGGTGCCGGTCACCGTGCACCGCGACACGGTGCCGAGCAACGTGGCCGCCGCCGTGCAGAAGGCGCTCGCCAAGCTCCCGGCCGATCGCTTCGCCTCCGCCGCCGACTTCGCGAAGGCGCTCGCCACCCCCGGCTGGAGCTCAGGCGAGCTGCTCGCCACGACGGCGATGCCGGCCGCCTCGGTGCCCGGACGGCGCCACAACGCCTGGCCGTTCCTCACGCTC
>DASUOW010000338.1:0-14166 GCA_036276435.1 Gemmatimonadales bacterium | reverse complement strand
ACGCGATGCCCGAAGCCCATCAGGCGCTCGCCGGCCCCACTCTTCACCTTGCCGATGAAGTCGGGGATGTGCGACTTGTCGCCGATCTCGTCGAGCATCGTGAGCACGGCTTCGTTGGCACCGCCGTGCAGCGGGCCGTAGAGCGCCGCGATGCCGGCCGAGACGGCCGAGAACGGGTCGACGTGGCTCGAGCCCACGGCGCGCACCGCACTGGTGGAGCAGTTCTGCTCGTGGTCGGCGTGCAGGATGAGCAGGATCTCGAGTGCGCGCTGCAGCACCGGGTTGGGCTCGTGCCGCCCGCCGATCTCGAACGTCATGTTGACGTAGTTGCCGATGTAGCTGAGGTCGTTGCGGGGGAACACGAACGGCAGGCCGCGCGAATGGCGGAACGCGAACGCGGCGATCGTCGGCAGCTTCGCGATGAGGCGGATGCGCTGCAGGTAGCG
The DNA here is from genome assembly GCA_036276435.1 of Gemmatimonadales bacterium. Classification (GTDB taxonomy): domain Bacteria; phylum Gemmatimonadota; class Gemmatimonadetes; order Gemmatimonadales; family GWC2-71-9; genus JAGGAG01. The sequence continues at coordinate 13,720 of DASUOW010000338.1, read as the reverse complement.
GTTCTTCGAGTCGTGGATGTTCTTGGCGTCCGGATAGAACGTCGAGAGCGCGCCCACGGCGCCGAGCATCATGCCCATCGGGTGCGCGTCGTACCGGAAGCCCTCGAGGAACTTGGTGAGGTTCGTGTGCACGTAGGTGTGCCCCATCACCTCGTGCTCCCACTTCTCGAGCTGGGCCATCGTGGGCAGCTCGCCCTCGAGCAGCAGGTAGGCCACCTCGAGGAAGGAGCACTTCTCGGCGAGCTGCTCGATCGGGTATCCGCGGTAGCGGAGGATGCCCTTGTCGCCGTCGATGAAGGTGATCGCACTCCGGCACGAGGCGGTGTTCATGAAGGCCGGATCGTACGTCATGATGCCGAAGTCGTCGTCGGAGACCCGGATCTGGCGCAGTTCCGTCGCCTTGATGGTGCCGTCGGAGATGGCAAGCTCGTACGACTTGCCGGTGCGGTTGTCGGTGACCGAGAGCGTATCCTTGGGCACGAGCGAAGTCCTCGACCAAGTGGAGGGTGGGGCGGCCCGGGGAGTTCGGGCCGACCCCGTATACTACCTCGCCACCGCGGCACTCCCAAGCCATCGCTCCCGACGCTCCGCGGCGCGGGTTACGTTCTCCCACCCATGACCCAGCCCCGTGCCACCACCCGCGCGTCGCGCGCCCGCGGCGCCCTGCTCGGCCTGACGGCCGGCGGCGAGGCGCTGCTCGACCTGGCGACGATCCTGGGCGAGGAGCTCCTTGCGCCCGAGCTCGACTTGGGCCGTGCCGTCGGGCGCTGGACGGGCGTGCTCGCCGCGCCTCACGACCTCCCGGCGGACGTCGCGGCCGCGCTCGGCCGGCTGCGGGATCGCGGCGCCCCGCCGCCCCCCGGCGACCCCGGCGGGGCCGCGGGGCTCGCCGTGCACGTGCTGCCGGTGGCCCTGCTCACGGCCGAGGCGCCCGCCAACCTGCTCAGCGGCTCGTGGCACCTCGCCGCGCTCACGCATCCCTCGGCCGAGGCGACGTGGGCGGCCGTCGCGCTCAACGTCGCCATCGCGCGCCTGCTGCAGGGGCACCGCGACTTCGTGGCGGACCTCACCGAAGCGCTCCGTTCCAACGACGCGCCGGACGCGGTGCTCGGACGCGTGCGGCGCCTGCCGGTGACGCGGCGCGAGGAGCTCGTGCCCGGGGCGCCCGACGCTGCCCGCGCCCTCGAGACGGTGCTCTGGCTCTCCTGGCACGAGCCCAGGCCGTTGCGCGGCCTCGAGTGGCTGACGGCCGAGGGCGCGCCGGCGGCGACCCTGGCGGCAGCCGCGTCGCTGTACGGCGCACATCGCGGCGAGGAGGCGCTCGCCGAGCGGCTGCTGCTGTCGCCGGCTCGGCGTGCGAGCGTGGTGGCGCTGGCCGACCGCCTCGCACGGGTGAACCCGGCGGCATGATCGATCGCGGCAGCTGGATCGTGCTGGGCGTGGCGAGTCTGGTGCGCCTTGCCGCCGGGCTGCGGGTGCCATCCCTCGCGAACGACGGTGGCGATGTCCCCCAGGGCCCGCGCGCCGTGGCCGTGTTGTGCGGGCTCGTCGCGGGCGCCGCGCTCGTGCGTACCGCGACGAGCATCGACGACGCCGACGCCGGCCGACGCGCCGCGTGGATGGCAGCGGCGCTGCCCCTGTTCATGGATGTCTTCTCCACGGCGACCCCGATGCCGCTGCTGCATGCCGCGGTCGCCTGTGCGCTCTTCGCCCTGGTGCGCGCCATCCAGACCGACGACGCGCGATGGTGGGTGGCGTGCGGCGCGCTCGCTGGCGTGGGTACGCTGGCGGACTGGTCGGCGCTCCTCCTGCCGCTCGGCCTCGTGCTCGCCGTGGTGGGCTCGCAGGCGATGCGTGCGCAGCTCGTCGGTCGCGCACAGGGGATCGCACTGGCGATCTCGTTCGGGATCGCGGCACCGGTGCTGTGGTGGCGCGCTCGCTCGGGCTGGCACTGGCTCGATGCCGATGGCCTGCCCGATCCCGGCTGGCGCGCGGGCGCCTCGGCCCTCGAGCGCGCTGCGGCGTTCCTCGTGGCCGAGGCGCTCGTCGCCGGGCCGGTGCTGGCCCTGCTGCTGGCGATGGTGATGCTCCGGGTCCTGCGGAACGGCGCGACCCCCGCTCGCGCGGTGCTGGCGCGGTGGGTGCTCGTCGTGCTCGTCGGCGGCGGCGTGCTCGCACTCGTCACGGGCGCCGGCGTGAACCGTCCGCCCATCGCGTGGCTCGCGGGCACGGTGGTGCTCAGCACGAGTGCGCTCGTGGTGGAGCGACGGACGTGGTGGCGCGCCGGTGTCGCGCTCGCGCTCCTCCTCACGCTCGCCGCGACCGCGTGGATCCTGCGCACGCGCGGACCCATGCGCCCGGGCGCCGTTCCGTCGGTGGTGCCTACGCTGTAGCTTCTTGCGCTCGACCGACCGCGACGGTCGCGGTCCCTGCTCGCCGCGCCCCATCCTGCTCGAAGGAACCATGACCCGTCGACTCGTCGTTCTCGCGCTTCTCCTGGCCGCTGCCGCGCCCGCCCGCGCGCAGACGGTGGACACCACGGGCGCCGGGGCGCTCATCGCGCAGGCGATGGACCGTTCCGAGGTGATGCAGAACCTGCAGTACCTCTCCGACGTCATCGGCCCGCGGCTGTCGGGCTCGGCTGCCATGAAGCGCGCCAACGAGTGGACGGCGCAGCGATTCCGCGACTACGGCCTCACGGCCTCGATCGAGTCGTATCCGTTCGGCGTCACGTGGGAGCGCGGCGAAGCGAGCCTGTGGCTCACCGCGCCGTTCAGGCGGCAGATCACGGCGCACAGCTGGGCGTGGACGGCCGGCACGCCGAAGGGCGCCGCCGTGAGCGGTCCGGTCGTGCGCATCAACGGCTCGGCCGACAGCCTCGAGGCCTACCTGCCGAAGGTGAAGGGCGCGTGGCTCGTGATGAGCGAGCCGGCGTTCGTCTGGAATCCCGACGGTCCGCCCATGACGGCCGCCGACTCCGCCCAGATGCGCGAGGCGCAGCAGCGCCGCATGGCGGCCTTCCAGCGCCCGGGGCGCGACACGAGCGCGGCCGGCCGCCGTGCCGCCCAGCAGGCCAACTACGACCGCGCCTGGAAGCTGAAGAAGGCCGGCGCGCTCGGCGTGCTCACCGACGGGGCCAAGGAGTTCGGGCTCGTCACCATGAGCGGATCGCCCAACTCGGTGTCGCCGCTCCCCAACCTGGTCGTGAGCCATGAGGACTTCCTGCTCGTCCACCGCCTTCTGGAGCGGGGCGAGACGCCGCGCCTGACCGGTCGCGTCTCCAACACGATCGGCACGAAGCCGATCGAGCAGTACAACACGATCGGCGAGATCCGCGGCAGCGAGAAGCCCGACGAGGTCGTCATCCTGGGCGCGCACCTCGACAGCTGGGACCTCGGCACCGGCGTCAGCGACAACGGCACCGGCTCCATGGTGGTGCTCGAGGCGGCGCGTGCCATCGCGCAGTCGGGCCTCAAGCCGAAGCGGTCCATTCGCTTCATCCTGTTCAGCGGCGAGGAGCAGGGACTGATGGGCTCCCGCGCCTACGCCGCGGCGCACGCGGCCGAAGCCGATCGCATCCAGGCCGTCATGGTGCTGGACAACGGGACGGGGCGCATCACCGGCCAGGCACTGCAGGGTCGCGACGAGCTGGAACAGCTGTGGAAGGACCTGCTGGCGCCGGTGGCGTCGCTCGGCGCCGCCAGCGTGCGGAAGGGCAACAAGGGCGGCACGGATCATCTCGCGTTCATCCCCTATGGCGTGCCCGGGTTCAACTTCGACCAGGAGACGCGCGGCTACAACCACACGCACCACTCGCAGGTGGATACCTACGATCACGCCGTGCCGGGCGACCTGATGCAGGCGTCGGCGGTGATGGCGGTGACGGCGCTCGGGTTGGCGAATCTCGACACGCTGCTGCCGCGCGGTGCGAAGACGCCCGTGACGCCGGCGGAGCCGATGAAGCCGTCGGCGGGGCTGGCTGTGAAGTAGGGGGTGGAATGGGGAGTGAGGACGGAGGGCGCCGACCATGATGATCGGCGCCCTCCGTCGCGAGTGAAACCCTTTGTGGTCCTTCGCTGCGCTCAGGACGACAAGGCGCTATTTCGGCAGCGCCACCGTGCACGTCGTATCGAACCCGCCGCGCGTGTTGTACACCGTGGTCACGGCGAGCTTTTGCGGCGCCAGCGCCTTGAACAGGTCTTCCGCGATGCGCGCCGTCGCGTGCTCCTGGAAGATCCCCACGTTCCGGTAGCTCGTCACGTAGTACTTGAGGCTCTTCAGCTCGATGCACCGGTCGGACGGCGTGTACGTGATCCGCAGGAGCGCGAAATCCGGCAGCCCGCTGTAGGGGCACACGGCGCTGAACTCGCGCGTCTCCGTGACGATCTCCTGCGTCGGCCCCTCGTAGGGGAACGTCTCGAGGACCGCGACATCGATCGCCTCGGGTCCGGTGAAGCTGAGGGTGCGTCCTTCCGCGATGGCCATGATCCCGCCCGCTGGGGTAAAGAATCCTTATCGACTGCCTTCGTCCCCCTTCAGGGGCGCCCGACGAATATAAGGTCGCCCTTACCTCAACTGGAGCGTCCATGCGGTTCGCCCGTCCCATCCTGCTCGGTGCCGCCCTCGTCCTCGTTGCCGGCGTGGCGCAGGCTCAGGAGCAGTTGCACTTCATGCGCGAGTCGGTGCTCCGGCCTGCGGCCGGCGAGGATCGCGTGCTCGTGGACAAGGTGCGCGAGGACCTGGCTCGGGTGCGGGTCGCCGAGGAGGCGTACTACGCGGCCAACCAGACCTATGCATCCGAGTTGTCGGAGCTCAAGGGCGTGAAGCTCTCGAGCGGCACCAGCGTGGTCATCCTCATGAGCAGCCCGAAGGGGTGGAAGGCCGAAGCGACGCATCCCTCGCTGGCCGGCGCCGAGGTGGTGCACGTGATGCGCATGGCGGCTGGGGAGAAGTGCCCGATGATGGACATGGGCGGCATGAAGGGCGGGATGGGCCAGGGCGGCATGGCCGGCAAGAAGGCCGAGGCGGCGCCGCCGGCTCAGCACCAGCACTGATCGTCGCGACGGTGGCACACTGAACGGGCCCGGCTCTCGGGCCCGTTTCGCGTTTGGCGACGGTGATAGATTCCCGACATCCCCCAGATGACTTCCGACCCGTCGTCGTCCTCCCTCTCGCTCGACATCGAGCACGCGCTCGCCCGTTGGGGCGGGATCGTGCGCCGTGCCGCCCATCGGTACGGCTTCGACGGCCCCGACCTGCAGGAGATCGAGCAGGACATCCGCATCCGCCTCTGGCGTGCCCTCGAGCGGCAGGGAGAGAATCCGAAGGGTGTCGGAGCGTCTTATGTGCAGGAGGCCGCGAAATCGGCCACCATCGACCTCCTGCGCCGGCGGCGTCGCGAGCGGGAACAGGTGGCGCTGGACCAGGCGGGCGACGTGCCTGCATCGTCCCGCGCGGGTGGGGACGAGGAGCAGCTGACCGCGCTCCTCGAGCGAGCCATCACGGCGCTCGCGCCCGACCGGCGCGTCGCCGTGCGGTTGCACCTCGAGGGACGGGACCGCGACGACATCGTGCGGCTGACCGGGTGGAGCGAGGCGCGCACGCGCAACCTCCTCTACCGCGGCCTTGAAGACCTGCGGTCGGCCCTGCGGGGCGAGGGGGCGGCATGAGCGAGAACGACGACGAGCTGCGGGCACGCTACGCGACGCTGCTCGCGCGGCGGGCCCGGGAGGGCGCTCCGGCACCGGCCACGCTGGAGGAGATCCTGGCGCTGGCGGAGTCCGGCGCCGACACGCCGGAGCGAGTGGCGCGGCTCGACCGGGTGCTGGCCGATCCGCGTACGCGCGACGAGTACCGCATGCTGCGCGAGGTGGCGCGCGCCGAGCCGGTGGCGGCACGGCGACGTGCCGTCCCGTGGCCGCTGGCTGCGGCCGCGGGCCTCGTGCTCGTGGCGGGGGCCGCGCTGCTTGCGCGCGCCGGTCGGGTCACGGGCCCGGATGAAATGCGGGGCGACGCGACGTCGGTCACGCTGGTGACGCCCGCCCCCGATGCGGACGTGACTGCGACGACGCCCTTCGTGTGGCGCGCCGTGCCGGGCGCGTCGCGCTACGTCGTCGAGCTGCTGGCGCCGTCGGGCGAGGTGCTCACGTCGGTGGAGACGAGCGATACCATCGCCACGCCCATGGCCTCGCTCGACGGGGCCCGCGCGCGCGGGGCGCGCTGGTGGGTCACCGCGCAGCTCGGCGCCGGCGGCAGTGTGCGCTCGGAGGCGCGTCCGCTCAGGACGATCGAGTAGTCACCCGCGGGGCCGGCCCTTCGCGGCGAACGTCGGGACCACGTCCGGATCACCGATCAGCGTCATCGCCGCCCACGCGCCCACCGGCGCACCGGCGCGGCGGGCCGCCAGCTTCGCGAGCCGAAGGGCATCGCCCGCCGTCCGTCCTGCCGCCAGCTCAGTGTAGAAGCCTTCCATGAACTCCGCCATCGCGCGGTCGCCCACTTCCCAGTAGGTGGCCGCCACGGCTCGTGCCCCCGCCTCGAGGAACGGTGCCGTGAGTCCCTGCACGCCTTCGCCGGCCGTGATGGCCCCGCCGACGGTGCGGCATCCCGAGAGCACCACGAGATCGACATCGAGCTGCAGGCGCGCGATCTCCTCGGGACCCACGCGGCCATCCTCGCCCGCTCCGGGCGCGAGGAAGAGCGCGCTCTCGAGGATGCCCTGATCCTGCACACGCGCGTGGGTCGCGAGGTGCAGCAGGCCAAGTCCGCGCAGCGATGCCCGCTTGAGGGCCGCCTCGGACGCCGCCTCGCGCGTGAGCAGCCGCACGCCGGCGATCCGGCTCTCGAGGGCACGTCCCTCGGTGCCGGAGGCGGCGAGGCGCGCGAGCCCCGTGGCGGGGTCGTAGACCGGATCGGCGAACGCGAGCACGCCGTGCCGCCGGCCCGGGCGGTCGTCCGTCCACCAGCGTGAGGCGATGCGCACGGACGGGGCCACGGAGATGCTGAACCGGTCGATCGCGGCGCGGCCGTCAGGCAGGAGGAGCGCGTCGAAGGGAACGCGGTGCAGCGGGCCATCCGGCACGATGACGAGCCGCGTCACGCCCGCGAGCAGCGGCAGGGCGGGCGCCACCAGGGCGTCGCCGAGACGCCGTCGCAGGCCGTTCGCGTCGGCACCCGTCGGCAGCAGCGCGAGCACGCGATCGATGGACGGTGCGAGGGAGTCGCCCGGCAGCAGTGCTCGCGCGGCGATCCCCGCTCGCGTCACGACGAAGAGCGTCGTCGGCACTCCCCGTTCACCCGCGACGTATGCGAGCACGGCAGCGCCCTTCGGAAGCTCGTCCGGCAGCCGGGCCAGATCGTGCGTCTCCGACGGCGTGCCCGTGGCGGCGGCCTGCCCGGCGAGTACCGCGAGTCGCAGCGTCTGCTGCCACAGCTCCTGGGCCCGCCGCGCCTCGGCGGCCCGCAGCGCCGGGACGATGCGTCCGGCCGCGCTGAGCCTCGCCACGGTCATGGCGGTGCCCACGTCCGGGTCGTAGTCCATGCGCCGGCTCCCGAGCAGGGCGACCCGCAGCGTGCGATCGCTCACGCCGCTCCGCCACGCGTGGAACACCGCCGCGGCGGAGTCGAGCGAGCGCTCCGCCGCCGCGAAGCGGCCGGCGCCGGCGAACGCCTCGGCCCGCCGCATGTGGATGTCGTAGCCGTAGTGGGAAAACGTGCGGCGCGTCATGCGCTCGAAGCGGGCGAGATCGTCGAGCGCCTCCGACCAGCGACCGGACGCGAGTGCCTGCATGGCCCGCTCGTACGTGGCGCCCGTCAGGAGGCCCGCGCTCGCGCTCGCGCGCGCGAGCGACTCCGCGGCCTCCCGGTGCACCCGTGCGGGCTCCGGCTGGCCCAGGCTGCGCAGGGCTGCGGCCTGGGAGAGCAGGTTGCCGGCTCGGGCGCTGGTCATGCCCAGCTGGATGTGGCGCTGCGAGGCGCGCTCGTAGTGCGCGTAGGCCTCCGCGTAGCGGCCGGCGAGCATGGCGGCCTCGCCGCGCACCCAGTCCGCCCCTGCAAGGCCGCGCGCGTCCCCCACCTGCCGGAGCGCCACTTCCGCCGTATCCAGCAACGCCATGCTCGCCGAGGGGTCGCCGAACCGGACCGCGAATTGGGCGAGGTTCATGCGGGCGAAGGCCGCCGTCACCGTGCTGCCGGCGCGCTCCGCACTCGCGATCGCCGCGAGCGCACGCCGGCGGCCCTCGGCGATCTCGGGGCTGAAACTCAGCAACCGCGCGCCCGACCACTGCTGCGCCCCGGCGAGCACGTCGAGGTCATGCGCGGCGCGTGCGATGGCCTCGGCGCGCTGGAACTCGGCCAGGGCGGCCTCGCCGCGACCGCGGGCGGCCTCGATCGTCCCGCGCACGAAGCGGCACGCGCCCTCGACGCGCCGCACCGCCGACCGGCGCGCCGCCGCCAGGCCGAGCGCGACGACCGAGTCCGCGCGCTCCGGGGCGGTGACGCGCAGCCAGGCGGCCCGTTGGCAGCGCACGACCGCCAGCCACTGCGGATCGTCGCGCGCCACGATCGCCTCGGCGCGCCGGATCAGCAGGTCGACCGAGTCGGGGGCGAGGCTGCGGGTCTCGAGGCGCACCGTCGCGAGCAGCGCGAGCAGCTCTGCATGCAGATCCCCCGCGTCCCGCGACTCGCGCACGAGCTGGTAGAGCTGCGGCAGCGCCGAGTCCCGCTGCCAGCGTGCCGCGAGGCCGGTGGCACGGCCGATCGCGGCGTAGCGCCGGGTCACCTGATCCGGGCTGCGGGCGAGCACGCCGTAGCGCCGGTCGGCGGCGGCGTAGTCGTAGGTCAGGCGGTCGAGTGTCGCGAGCCCGATCTCGGCCACCGGGTCACCGGCCGAGGCCAGCCAGCGCGCCCGCACCCGGCCGACGCTGTCACCCTCGACGGCGCGCGTCGCGGCGAGCACCGCGGCACGGTGGGGCGCTCCGGGGTCTGGCGCGCTCGGGCCGGCGAGGACGACGGCGAGAGCGAGGACGACATGTGGTGTCACGATGGCGGGGTGAGGCGGACGCGGGAATGTACCAGCCGCCGGCAAGCCGACGGGGCCGGACAGCGCTGGTGAAAGCCACTGAGAATATCAGGCCGACCCAGCGTCTCTGTGAAGAGGTCACATCCGACGCCACCCCTCCGCCGGGGTGGCACCGCGGGTGCCCGGAACCCCCCTTCAATCCGCCTAGCTCATCTCGAGGACATCTGCCATGCGCGTGCTGCACCGACCGATGCGTGTCGTCGCCTCAGGACTGCTGGTCATGCTGGTCGGTGCCTGTGGTGGCGATGACGACGGCGGCCCCGATCCGACGCCCGCGGTCAGCGTCACCACCACCACCGTGCCGCCAGGCACCGTGGGCACGGCGTACAGCACGACGCTCGTTGCCGCCGGCGGCACGGGCACCTTCGCCTGGTCGGTGGTCGGCGGTGCGCTGCCCGCCGGTCTGGCGCTCGGCGCGAACACGGGCGTCATCGCCGGTACTCCCACCACGGCCGGCACCTCGAACTTCACCGTGCGGGCCACGAGCGGCGGGGAACAGGCGGACCGCTCCCTCGCCCTCACCATCGCCCCGCCGGACGGCAGCACGCTGACCGTGACCATCCTCGGCGCGGGGGCCACCGGTGCCGTGACGTCGGCGCCGGCCGGGATCAATTGCACCCTCACGTCCGGCACGGTGGGCGGCGACTGCAACGAACTCTACGACGCGGGCACGCCGGTCACGTTGACGCCGGCGCCCGGTGCCGGCAGCACGTTCAGCGGCTGGAGCGGCGCCTGCAGCGGCACGGGCCTCTGTCAGGTCACGATGAACCAGGCCACGACCGTCAACGCGACGTTCCAGCCGATTCCGGTGAACATCACGACGACGACGCTGCCCGCCGGGACGGTCAACGCGGCGTATTCCCAGTCGCTCGCCGCCACGGGCGGCACTGGCACGTTCACCTGGAGCGTCGCGGGCGGCACGCTGCCCGCCGGCCTCACGCTCAACGCCGCCACCGGCGTCATCGCCGGCACGCCGACGACCGCGGCCACGTCGAACTTCACGGTGCAGGCGGCGAGCGGCGGCCAGTCGGCCCAGCGTGCCCTCAGCATCGTCGTGAACCCGGCGGTGGCGCTCGCCAACTTCGATTTCGGCGGCACCTACACCGGCACCGTCACGTACACCGGCGGGGCGAGCGTCAACTACTTCTTCCAGCTGAACAACCAGATCACCGAGCTGCCGGCGGGCACCCCCTACACCTGGACCCGCACCGCCACCGGCGCGACCGCGTACAACATCACCATCACGAACGCGTCGGGCTGCACCGGCACGCTCACGGGTCAGCTCGTGGTCACCGCGTCCATCGCCAACCCGCTCGCGCCGCCGCCCCTGCGCGCGCAGACGTTCACCATCAGCAACCTCGCGGGCAACGATTGCGGCGTCATCCGCGCCGGGGGCACCGGCAACTTCGTCACCTTCTAGGGCATTGCGCGGTGTGAGCGCGGCTCATGGGGACATCTCGACATATGATCACGACCCGTACTGGAGGCACCTTCATGCATTACCGTAGCGGCCTGTCCGCCCTGCTGCTGAGCCTCCTTGCGGCCGCCTGCAGCGGTGGTGATGACGGCTACACCCCGCCCACGCCGACGGCGACCAGCCTCGCCTTCGTGACGCAGCCGGTCGGTGGTGTCGAGGGGAGCCCGCTCGCCACGCAACCGGTGGTGGAGGTCCGCGACCAGGATGGCGACCGCCTCACCGGCAGCACGCTGGCCGTCACCATCGCGCTCGGCGCCAATCCCGCCGGCGGCACGCTCGGCGGCACGCGCACCGTGAACGCGGTGGACGGCCGTGCCACCTTCACCAATCTCGCGCTCGACGAGGCGGGCGCCGGCTACACCCTCGTCGCGAGCGCGGCGAACGTGACCGGCGCCACGTCGAGCGCGTTCACCATCACGGCCGCCACGCCCGCCACGCCGCGCCTCGTCTTCACGACGCAGCCGGTGAGCGGCGAGGCGGGGCTCGCGCTCACCACGCAGCCTGTGGTGCAGATCCAGGACCAGGGCGGCGCGCTGCTCACGACCCGCACCGATCCCATCACCATCGCCATCGGCACCAACCCCGGCACGGCGACGCTCGGCGGCACCGCCACCGTGAACGCCGTCGCCGGGGTGGCGACGTTCACCGGGCTCTCGCTGAGCGCCCCCGGCAACGGCTACACGCTCGTGGCCAGCACGGCCGCCGCCACGGCGGGCACGTCGAGCGCGTTCAACGTGGCCGCGATCACGCGTTCGGTCGCCGTGGTGAGCGGCAACAACCAGACGGGCGCGCCGAGCACCGCGCTCGCACAGCCGATCCGGGTGCGCGTCACCCGCACGCAGGGCGGTGCGGTGCAGGCCGGCGTCACCGTGACGTTCGCGGTCACGGCGGGCGGCGGCACCGTGGCCCCGACCACCGCCACGACGGACGCGAACGGTGACGCCCAGGCCACGTGGACCCTCGGCGCGGCAGGCGCCCAGACCGCGACGGCCTCCGCGCCCGGTGCCACGACCCCGGCGAGCTTCAGCGCCACGGTGCAGCAACCGGGCTTCCAGCTCGCGAGCGTGAGCCCCAGCATGGACTTCTCGACGGGCGGTTCGCAGAACTTTGCCTGTGGCGTGACGGCCGACGGCCGCGCATTCTGCTGGGGCAACAACCAGTTCGGCATGCATGGAAACGGGTCCACCACGAGCAGCACGCGGCCCGTGCAGGTGACCGGCTCAGGCTCGGGCAATCTGGTCCTGCGCAGCATCGCGTCGGGCGTGTCGCACGTGTGCGCGCTGAACGACCAGGGTGCGGCGTTCTGCTGGGGCGAGAACGGCTTCGGCAAGCTCGGGCGCGGCGACGCGTTTGCGGCCACGCTCACGACACCCAACGCGGTCGTCGGCGGCTTCGTGTTTTCCCAGATCGACGTAGGGGCGAACTTCAGCTGCGGCATCATCGCGGCGGGGCAAGCCAACGCCGGACGGATCGTGTGCTGGGGCGTGGTGGCGACGTTCAACTCCTCGGGCTCGCCACAGCTGCTGCCGGGGACGCGCCTGTACTCGCAGATCTCGCTGGGACAGAACCACGGGTGCGGGCTCGTGGCCGCCGGCCAGCCGGAGGCGGGCCAGGCCTTCTGCTGGGGCGTCAACGCGATCGGGCAGCTCGGCATCGGCGGCGTGATCGACCCCGACTTCAACACGGCCGAGCCGGTGGCCGTCTCGGGAGCGCGCACGTGGGTGGACATCGCCGCCAGCGATTTCAGCCACACCTGCGGCATCACCACTGCGGGCGCGACCTTCTGCTGGGGCCTCAACCAGACCGGACAGCTCGGGGAGGGCACGCAGGGTACCAACCGCACGGCGCCCGTGCAGGTGCAGGGCGTGCCGGTCCTGGCGCGCATCACGACGGGCAGCGGATGGACGTGCGGGATCGTGGCGGCTGGGCAGGCTGGTGCGGGCCAGGGGCGGTGCTGGGGCTTCAACCAGCAGGGTCAGGCGGGCACCGGTGCGCCGACCACCCCCAACGTCCTAACGCCGACCGCGGTGGCAGGCAACCTGGTCTACACCGCCCTTGCCGCCGGCGGCAACAACACCTGCGGCATCACGGCGAACGGCACGTTCTGCTGGGGGGCCAACCAGGGCGGCAGCATCGGTGACGGCACGATCGGCAATCCCGCGATCAACAACGACCCCAACAACGCCAAGGGAACGCCCAGCCCCGTGGCGCAGCCGTAAGCGCGGCGGACGCAAGAACGAACGAGGGCGCGGATCACTCCGCGCCCTCGTTCGTTCTCCGTCACTCCGTGCGCTCAGTTGAGCAAACCTGCTGCCGCCGCCAGCGTCGATCGCAGCAACCCGAGCGCCGACCGATCTCGCGCCATCGGCCTCGCATACGCGATCCGGTCGGGCGATGCCGACCCCTGCCGGTGCCGCAGCGCCCGCTCGTGCGTCCGCTGCAGTGATCGGCGCCGAGGCAGCAGCATCTGGTCCAGCACGGCATGCCGCACGGCACCGGACGCGAACTCCATCCAGCCGTCCCCGCGCATCGAGGCGCGCAGCAGGCGTCGCGAGACGAGTTCGCAGAGCGCCTCGTCCACGGCCGGCGCCTCGAGGTCCACCATCGTCGCCAGCAGCCCGAGGTCCACGGCGTCTCCGGGTACGGCAGCGGCTTCGAGCACCTGGCGCGCGCCCGGCGAGAGCCGCGGCGTCAGCCGGCGCGTGCGTTCGCGCACGTCGGCGGTGATGGGCAGCTTCGCCGGCAGCTCGCGTCCGAGTCGCCACGCGCCATCCCCGCCGGACACCAGGTAGCCATCGTCGATCATCAAGGCCAGCGTGGCCTCGACGAGTCCGGGGTTGCCGCGCCGCTCCTCCCACAGCCGCTCGGCCAGCGCGGGGACGAGCGCCTCGTCGACGGGCAGCAGCGTGCGGACCAGCGACATCGTGGCCGCGACGTTCATCGGGGCGAGCGACATGCGCTGCAGCGACGCGTTGCGGTGCAGGCCGCTCCGGAACCGGACGTCCGACAGCATGAGTGGCCGGGCCGCGAGGACCACCAGCGTGCCGGCCGGCGGCGCCTGGACCAGCGCGCCGATCGCCTCCTGGCTGGTGTCGTCGGCCAGCGTGGCGTCGTCCACCACCACCAGCAGCGGCACCACGCCGCTGATCTTCGCGGCCACCGTG
>DASUOW010000337.1:0-8162 GCA_036276435.1 Gemmatimonadales bacterium | reverse complement strand
GCGGATGCTGCGGTTGATCTCGCCGAACTCTTCGCTCGAGTAGCCGGCCTCGCGCAGCTTGGCGCGGGCGCCGGCCTCGTCGACCAGGTCGATCGCCTTGTCGGGCAGGAACCGGTCGGTGATGTAGCGCTCCGACAGCTTGGCCGCGGTGAGCAGCGTGGAATCGGGGATCGTGACCTTGTGGTGATCCTCGTACTTCTTCCGCAGCCCCTTCAGGATCTCCACCGTCTCCTCGATCGACGGCGGGTCCACCACGACGGTCTGGAAGCGGCGTTCGAGCGCGCCGTCCTTCTCGATGTACTTGCGGTACTCGTTCAGCGTCGAGGCGCCCACGCACTGCAGCTCGCCGCGCGCGAGCGCGGGCTTCAGCATGTTGGACGCGTCGATGGCGCCTTCCGCCGCGCCCGCGCCCACGAGCGTGTGCAGCTCGTCGATGAACAGGATGATCTGCTTGTTCTGGGCGATCTCGTTCATGACCGCCTTGAGCCGCTCCTCGAACTGGCCGCGGTACTTCGTGCCCGCGATGACCGCCGCCATGTCCAGCGACAGCACGCGGTGGTCGCGCAGCACGTCCGGGCAGAGCGCGTTCGCGATCATGAGCGCGAGGCCCTCGACGATCGCCGTCTTGCCCACGCCCGGCTCGCCGATGAGCACCGGGTTGTTCTTCTTGCGCCGCGCCAGGATCTCCATGACGCGCTCGATCTCCTTGGCGCGCCCGATCGTGGGATCGAGCTGCCCCTCGGCGGCGAGCTGCGTCAGGTCGCGGCAGAAGTGGTCGAGCGCCGGCGTCTTCGACTTCTTCTCCGCCTTGGGGCTCGAGGAACTCGGCTGCGGCGCCGACGACGCGGTGGGCTGCGTGCTGGGCATGTCGCTGCCGAGGAGCCGGAGCGTCTCCGCACGCGACTGCTCGAGGCTCACGCCCGCGTCGGTGAGCACCTGCGCCGCGATGCCCTTCTCCTCCCGCAGCAGGCCGAGGAGCAGGTGCTCCGTGCCCACGTACGAGTGGTTGAGCTCGCGCGCTTCGGTCATGGCCAGCTCGAGCACCTTCTTGGCGCGCGAGGTGTACGGCAGGTCCGGGCCGGCGGCCGCCGCCGCTTTGCCCTTCTTCACCGTCTCCTCGATCTTCTGCTGGATCTCTTCGAGATCGACGTTGAGGTTCTGGAGCACCGCCGCGGCGACGCCCTCGCCCTCACGGATGAGGCCGAGAAGGATGTGCTCGGTGCCCACGTACTCGTGGTGCAGGCGCGCCGCTTCCTCGCGGGCCATCTGCAGCACCTTCCGCACACGATCCGTAAAGTTGTAGCCGTTCATTCGTCCCCCTCGCCCTTCCCGGGCGCCCGGCCCCGCCGACCCACCTCGGCTTCCAGTACACGTCGCACGTAGTTCGCACGCCGCACCGGCAGCTCGGGATCCGCGGCCGACACACCCTCCAGCTGGGCCAGGTGCGCCGGCTGCGCGTAGATCAGCAGCTTGTTGAGCGTGTACATGCCGATGCCGGGGATGATCTCCATCCCGACCCCCAGCCGCACGCCGCTCAGCAGGTTCATCGCTTCGTCGAAGGACAGGGATCGCGCGTAGCGCAACAGGCCGAACGCCCGCCACACCTTGTCCTGGATCACCGTCGTCGCATCACGCGCCAGCACGTCGCGCGCCTGTTCCTCGTATGCCATCACCTGCCGGACCATCTTGGCGAGGTGATCGAGCAACTCCTGTTCCGACTTGCCGAGGGTGGTCTGGTTGGACAACTGGAAGAAGTTGCCCACCACCTCGCTCCCCTCGCCGTAGAGGCCACGATAGGTGAGCCCCACCTGCGCCAGCCCCTGCAGAACCTTGGAAATTTCCTTGGTCAGGACGAGGCCCGGCAAGTGGATCAGGACCGATGCACGCAGCCCCGTTCCTACGTTGGTCGGACAGGCCGTAAGGTAACCGAAGTCCGGATGAAATGCGAAGGGAAGTCGTTGTCCCAATTCGGTGTCCAGCCTGTCCACGGAATCGTACGCCGCGCCCAGATCGAAGCCCGATCGGAACCCCTGCAACCGCAGGTGATCCTCCTCGTTCACCATCGCGCCGACGGTGTCCTGGAGCAGCAGCGTGGCCCCCGATCGGACCCCCGCGTCGCCCTCCAGGCCCGCCAGCTCCTTGCTCACCAGGTGCCGCTCGTGCAGCAGCTGGCGATCGGACCGGTCCAGCCGGTCGAGCCGGAACCGGACCGGCCGCCTGAGCGCCGCGGTGTCGGCCGCCGCCTGCTCCACCAGCGACAGCACCGTCTCGCGATCGGCGTCGGTGTTCCGCGTGGCATACGCGTGGCCGGCGAGGTTCCGCGCCAGCCGTACGCGGGTCGAGAGCACGAGATGGCTCGATGGGCCGCTCGCGTCGAGCCAGCCCACGCCGCCGTCCGGGATCAGGGTGAGATCGATCACTCCAGGGTCCTCAGCCGGTCGCGGAGCTCCGCGGCCAGCTCGAAATTCTCGTCGTCGACGGCCTGCCGCAGCCGCTCCCGCAGCTGGGCGCCGTCGTCCGGACCGCGCTGGGGCTGCTGCGCCTTGGGCGACGCGGCGCCCATGCCCGTGTAGCGCTCCCCGACGTGCAGGGTCGAGCCGTGCAGGCGCCGGATGAGGTCCCGCAACTGCCCGCCGAATGCCACGTAGCACTCGGAGCAGCCCAGCCGTCCGGCCTCCCGGAAGTCGGCCAGGGTGAACCCGCAGGCCGGACACACCCCGGCCACCGCCGTGCCCGTCTCGCTGGCGCCCGGCTTTCCCATCGCGGCGAGGAAGGTGCCGAGCGGTGTCTTGGTGAGCAGCGCGGGGCTCTCCACCCCGCGCTCCGCCGCGCACTTCTCGCAGAGGTGGAGGGTGTTCACCTGCTCGTTGACGATCTGCGTGAGGTGCACCACCGCCTCGCGCTCCTTGCACTCGTCGCAGCTCATCCGGCCACCGCTCCTTCGCGTGCCTCGGGCACCAGGCGTCCCTCCTCCAGGCTTAATACCCGGTCCGCCCGTTCCGCGAGCGACCGGTTGTGCGTCACGACGACGACGGCGGCCTCGTACCGCCGCGACAGCTCGGCGAAGAGACCGTGCAGGTGCTCCGCGTTCCCCGCGTCCAGGTTCCCCGAGGGCTCATCGGCCAGCAGCAGCGCCGGCGAATTCGCGAGCGCCCGGGCCACCGCCACCCGCTGCTGCTCGCCCCCCGACAGCTTGCCCGGCCGGTGCGTCATCCGCGCCGCGAGCCCGACCGCCGTCAGCAGTTCCTCGCCCCGGCGCGCCGCGTCCGCCGGGGAGATGCCCGCGATCAGCTGCGGCAGCATCACGTTCTCGAGCGCCGAGAAGTCCCGCAGGAGATGATGGAACTGGAACACGAAGCCGATCTTGCGGTTGCGCAGCGCCGCGAGGGCCTCGGCCGAGCAGGCTGCGTAGTCGATGCCGTCGAGCGCCACGGTGCCGGCCGTGGGCCGGTCGAGTGCGCCGAGCAGGTGCAGCAGCGTGCTCTTGCCGGTGCCGCTGGCCCCGGTGACCGCCACGAACTCGCCCCGGGAGACGCTCAGGTCGCAGGCCAGCAACACGTCGATCGGCCGGCCGTCACCGCCGAGATAGCTCTTCCGCAGTGCGCGGGCCTCGAGGAGGGCGCTCATTCGTGGCGGATCGCCTCGACCGGAGTCAGCCGCCCTGCGGCGCGCGCCGGCAGCACCGTCGCCACCAGGGCGAGCCCGATGCTCGCGACGATCACCACCACGACATCGCGTGGCTCCACGTGCACCGGCAGCCGGTCGATGAAGTAGACCGACGGATCGATCCGGATGAGGCCCGACTGGTCCACCAGGTACGCGATGAAGAACCCGAGTCCCGTGCCCAGCAGCGTCCCGACGCCGCCGATCAGCGCGCCCTGCAGCAGGAAGATGCGCCCGATCGACGCCGGGGTCATGCCCATGGCCAGCAGGATGCCGATCTCCCGGGTCTTGTCGGTCACCACCATCGTGAGCGTGCCGACGATGTTGAACGCCGCCACGATCATGATGAAGAAGATCACCAGCCCCATCGCCAGCTTCTCGAGCTGGAGCGCGCTGAAGAGGCTGGCGTTCTGGGTCTGCCAGTCGAGGGCACGGAATGGAAGCCCCAGCTTCGCGACGAGTCGCTCGCCGATCACCGGGGCCGCGTCCGGGTCCACGAGCCGGATCTCGATGCCCGACACCGCGTCGCCGAGGCCCGTGAAGCGCTGGGCCTCGGCGATGTCCATGACCACGAACTGGTTGTCGTACTGGAACATCCCCGTCTCGAAGATCCCGGTGATCTCGTACTGCCAGAGCTTCGGGATCGCCATGCCCAGGGCGGCGTTGACCTTGGGCGGCTTCGGGGGAATGAGGGTGACGACGTCGCCGGGCAGCACGCCCAGCCGGTCGGCGAGGCGCTGGCCGATGAGGATGCCCCCGTCTGCATCGGAGATGCGCGGGCGGAACGAAAGGTCGCCGCTGCGGATCTTCTGGGGCAGCGAGGTGACCGAGACCGTTCCGGTATCAGGGTCGAACCCCAGGATGTTCACCGCCTCGGCGTAGTCCTTCCCCGCCGTGAGGATCGACTGGGAGATGACCTCCGGGGCCGCCGTCACCACGCCCGGCTCGCGCCGGATGAGCTCGATCGCCTCCCGCCAGTTGTCGATCCGCAGCCCGCCGCCGAAGGTGAGCACTCGCAGGTGCGGGTTGGCGACGAGGATGCGCTCGCGCAGGTCGTCGCGCAGGCCGTTCATGACGCCGAGCACCACGATGAGCGCGGTGACCCCCACCATCACGCCACCCGTGGCGATCAGGGTGTTGAGCGACAGCGTACGTGTCTGGCGGCGGCCGCGCAGGTAGCGACGCGCGATCCGCCACTCGAGCCCCGGCGGGACGCGCGTGCCGTTCATCTCAGCGACGCTCCGCCGGCAGCTTCGCGGCCGTGTCGTACTCGGGGCGCATCGCCGGGAAGAGGATGACGTCGCGGATCGAGGGCTGCCCGGTCACGAGCATCACGAGCCGGTCGATGCCGAGCCCGACGCCGCCGGCCGGGGGCATGCCGTACTCGAGGGCGCGCACGTAGTCGGCGTCGTAGGTGTGGGCCTCGTCGTCGCCGGCGTCGCGCTGGCGCACCTGGTCCTCGAAGCGCGCGCGCTGGTCGTCGGGATCGTTGAGCTCGCTGAAGGCGTTGGCGAGTTCCCGGCCGAGCACGAACAGCTCGAACCGCTCGGTGAGCGACGGGTCCTCGCGGTGCGGCTTGGCGAGCGGCGAGAGCACGCGCGGGTAGTCCACGACGAACGTCGGCTGCACCAGCGTCTCCTCGAGGAACGCCTTGAACACCTCGTCGAGCAGCTTGCCGCCGCTCCAGGTGGCCGCCTCCTCGCCGCGCACGCCGCGCGCCTGCAGCGCCTTCCGCATGGCGGGCTCGTCGGCGGTGCGGATATCCGGGCCGCCGCACGCGAGGATGCCCTCCACGAACTGCACACGCCGCCACGGCGCCGTGAAGTCGAGCGTGGTCCCCTCGAACGCGAGCGTGGCGCCGCCGGTCAGTTCCTGCACCAGTCCGGTGAGCATCTCCTCCACCAGCGCCATCATGTCGTGGTAGTCGGCATACGCCTGGTACCACTCCACCATGGTGAACTCGGGGTTGTGCGTGCGGTCCATCCCCTCGTTCCGGAAGTTGTGCCCGATCTCGTAGACCCGCTCGAGCCCGCCCACCAGCAGGCGCTTCAGGTACAGCTCGTCCGCGATGCGCAGGAAGAGCGGCATGTCGAGCGCGTTGTGGTGCGTGGTGAACGGTCGCGCCGCCGCGCCGCCGTAGAGCGGCTGCAGGATGGGCGTCTCCACCTCGAGGAAGCCACGCGCGTCGAGGAAGCGGCGGATGTAGCTCACCACCCGCGCGCGGGCGCGGAAGATGTCGCGGATCTCGGGATGCACGGCGAGGTCGGCGTAGCGCTGGCGGTAGCGCACCTCGGGATCCTCGAGCCCGCCGAACACCTTCGGGCCCTCGTCGGTGACCTGCACCTTGCCGCGCGGCAGCGGCTTGAGGCTCTTCGCCAGCACCGTCACCGTCGCGACGCGCACCGTGGTCTCGCCGGTGCGGGTGCGGAAGAGGGTACCCGTGATGCCGACGTGGTCGTCGAGGTCGAGCAGGTCGACGATCTCCCACTGCTCGGCGAGCGCGTCCCTGCGGAAGTAGAGCTGCAGCCGCCCCGAGGGATCCTCGAGGTGGGCGAACGCCGTCTTCCCCTGCGAACGGAACGCCGCGATGCGGCCGCAGACCGACACTGCCGGCCCGTCGTCGCCCATGGCGGGATCGTACGCCGCCAGCGCCTCGGCGGCGAGGTGCGTCCGGTCGAACCGGTACGCGAACGCCGCGATGCCCTTCGCCTCGAGGGCCGCGCGCTTCTCGCGCCGGGCGGCCTCGACGTAGTTGACCTCGGGCTCGCCGCTCACGCGGCCCGGCTCCCGTGCTGCTTCAGGAACGACTCGATGAACTCGTCGATGTCGCCATCCATCACCCGCTGCACGTCGGTCACCTTCAGCTCCGTGCGATGGTCGTTCACCATGGTGTACGGCTGGAAGACGTAGGACCGGATCTGGTTGCCCCAGGAGATGCCCGTCTTGGTGGCCTCGACGAGCGCCTTGGCGGCCTCCTGTTCCTCGAGCTTCATCTGGTAGATGGCGGCGCGCAGCATCTTCATCGCCGTCGCCTTGTTCTTGCCCTGGCTGCGCTCCTGCTGGCAGCTCACCACGAGGCCCGTGGGGATGTGCGTCAGGCGCACCGCCGAGGAGGTCTTGTTGACGTGCTGGCCGCCGGCGCCCGAGGCGCGGAAGACGTCCATCTTGATGTCCTCGTCGCGCAGGTCCACCTCGATCGTGTCGTCGATGTCGGGATACACGAACACCGACGCGAACGAGGTGTGCCGCCGCGCCTGCGAGTCGAACGGCGAGATGCGCACGAGCCGGTGCACGCCCTTCTCCGCCTTCAGGAACCCGTAGGCGTACTGCCCCTTGATCTCGATCGACGCCGACTTGATGCCGGCCTCCTCCCCGGGCTGCAGGTCGAGGATCGTCACCTCGAAGCCGTGGCGCTCGCCCCAGCGCACGTACATGCGCATCAGCATCTCGGCCCAGTCCTGCGACTCGGTGCCGCCGGCGCCCGGGTGGATGGTGAGGATCGCGTCGCGGCCGTCGTCGGCGCCCTGCAGCATCGTCTGCAGCTCGAACGACTCCAGCGCCTTCGCGGCACGCTCCGTCTCGACCTCGAGCTCGTGCGACATCGCCTCGTCCGGCTCGGCCTCAAGCAGCTCGAGGAGGCTGGTGGCGGTCTCGAGCCGGCCCGCGATCTCGTCGAAGGGCCCGATCCAGCCCTTCAACTGCTTCACCTCCTGCACCACCGTGCGCGCGCGTTCCTGGTTGCTCCAGAACGCGCCGTCGGACTGCTGCGCCTCGAGGTCGTTCAGGCGCGCGCGCTTGCCGTCGAGGTCAAAGGAACCTCCGCAGCTCGTCCAGCCGGTGCGACAGATCGGTGATCCGTTCCTGCAGCGAAGGCATGAAGTGCTCTCTCCGTCGAATCGGGTTGGGCGCCGGCCGGATGGCCGCCTAACGATCGAGCCGCCCACCCGCCGGGCCGGCGGGGGAACGGCTCGTCCAGCGCGCAATATAACGGCTCAGAAGAGCGCGCGGCCGTCCGCCAGGATCTCGTTGAGGGCGTCCCGGAAGTGGCTGGTGGAGTCGGCGAGCTCGCGGCCCACCTGCTCCACGTACTCCTCCCAGCTCTTCGAGATCTCCTCCTGGAACGCCTCCTTGAGGTTGCCCGCCTGCAGCGCCTCGCGCCGCTTGGCAGGATGGTACACCACCATGTCCGAGACGAGTGCCCGCGCGAGCCGGCGCGCCTTCTGGGACGGATCGCCGGCGAGGAACGGATTGAGCGGACGGGGAGCCGTCGAGGCGCTCGCCGGCGCTCGCATGGCCGGCGGCGTGGCCACCGCCGGACCGGCCGGCCGCGGCGTCACGGGTGGTCGGGCGCCGGGCATCGCCGGCGGCGACACCGGGCCGCCACGCGGCGAGGGTCCCACGACGGGCGGCATCACCCAGCGCTGCGGCGAGGCGGGGCGCGCCGCCACCGGGACCGGCACCGGCACCGGCGCCGATGCGGGTGCCGGCGGCGCGGGCAT
>DASUOW010000336.1:0-3527 GCA_036276435.1 Gemmatimonadales bacterium | reverse complement strand
GCTCTCACCCCCCTGGAGGCCGGAGCCCGGCCGAGCTTCGCGCCGGGCCAGTTCAACATGCTCTACGTCTTCGGGGTGGGCGAAGTCCCCATCTCGATCAGCGGCGACCCGGCCACGCCGCAGACGCTGGTGCACACCACTCGCGAGGTCGGGGCCACGACGCGCGCGATGGGCCGGCTCAAGCGCGGCGAGCGGCTGGGCGTGCGCGGGCCCTTCGGCACGGCGTGGCCGGTGGAGCAGGCCGAGGGCCAGGACGTGCTCTTCGTGGCCGGCGGCATCGGGCTCGCGCCGCTCAGGCCGGCGCTGTACCGGGTGCTCGCCCGGCGGGAGCGCTACGGGCGCGTGGTGCTGCTCTACGGCGCCCGCACGCCCGACGACATCCTCTTCCGCCGGGAGCTGCGCAACTGGCGGGCGGACTTCGACCTCGAGGTGCACGTCACGGTGGACCGCGCGACGCGTGAGTGGCGTGGCAACGTGGGGGTGGTGACGGCGCTGATTCCGCGCGTGCCCTTCGACCCGCGCAATACCGTCGCACTCACCTGCGGCCCCGAGGTGATGATGCGCTTCACCGTGCTCGAGCTGCAGCGCCGCGGCGTGGGGCACGAGCACGTCTACGTGTCGCTCGAGCGGAACATGAAGTGCGCCATCGGCCTCTGCGGCCACTGCCAGCTCGGCGCCGAGTTCGTGTGCCGTGACGGCCCGGTGTTCCCGTACGCGCGCGTGCGCCGCCTCCTGGACGTCAGGGAGCTCTAGCATGGCGAAGCCCCAGCCCCGGCCCCGGCTCGCGGTGTTCAAGTTCGCCAGTTGCGACGGCTGCCAGCTGAGCCTGCTCGACTGCGAGGACGAGCTGCTCGCCATCGCCGAGGTGGTGCAGGTCGCGAACTTTCTCGAGGCGTCGCGGGAGGTGCTGAAAGGGCCGTACGACCTGGTGCTGGTCGAGGGCTCCATCACCACGCCGCACGACGCGGAGCGGGTGCACCAGATCCGCCGCGGCGCCCGGGCGCTGGTCACGATCGGGGCCTGCGCGACGGCCGGGGGCATCCAGGCACTGCGGAACTTCGCCGACGTGGACGAGATGGCGCGCTACGTCTATCCGTCGCCGCAGTGGCTGGAGACGCTCCACAAGTCCACCCCGATCCGCGATCACGTCTACGTGGACTACGAGTTGCCCGGCTGTCCCGTGAGCAAGGAACAGCTGCTCGAAGTCATCGGCGCGCTGCTGCACGGTCGCAAGCCCGCGATCGCGAACCACGCCGTCTGCGTGGACTGCAAGCGGCGCGGGCTGTCGTGCGTGATGGTGGCGCACGGGACGCCCTGCCTGGGCCCGGTCACCCACGGGGGGTGCGGGGCGCTCTGCCCCGGCTTCGCGCGCGGCTGCTACGGCTGCTTCGGGCCCGCCGAGACGGCCAACACCGCCTCCCTCGCAGCGGAATGGGCCGCGCTCGGCGCGGCGGATGACGAGATCCTGCGGTCGTTCCGTTCCTTCAACGCGGCCGCCGAGCCGTTCCGACGGGAGAGCGAGGCGCATGAGCCGGCGTAACCTGATCCGGGTGCCCGCGCTCGCGCGGGTGGAGGGCGAAGGCGGCCTCACGGTGACGCTCAAGGGCGGCGCGGTGGACCGGGTCGAGCTCAACATCTTCGAGCCGCCGCGGTTCTTCGAGGCGCTGCTGCGTGGGCGGCGATTCACCGAGGCGCCGGACGTCACGGCTCGCATCTGCGGCATCTGCCCGGTGGCGTACCAGATGAGCTCCGTGCATGCGATGGAGCGGGCCTGCGGCGTGACGGTGGACGGCGCCCTCCGCGAGCTCCGCCGGCTCCTGTACTGCGGCGAGTGGATCGAGAGCCACGTGCTGCACATCGTGATGCTGCACGCCCCCGACTTCCTCGGCTACGAGAGCGGGCTGCACCTCGCGAAGGACCAGCCGAAGCTGGTCGAGCGCGGCCTGCAGCTGAAGAAGCTGGGCAACGACATCGTGCGGGCCGTGGGCGGGCGCGAGATCCACCCGGTGAACGTGAAGGTGGGCGGGTTCTACCGCGTTCCCACGCGCCGCGAGCTCGCGCCGCTGCGCGCCCGGCTGGACGAGGCGTACCTCGTCGCCGAGGAGCTGGTACGCTGGACCGCCGGATTCGACTTTCCGGACTTCGAGCAGCCCTGGGTCTTCGTGGCGCTGCGGCACGAGCGGGAATACCCGTTCTGCGAGGGCCGCGTGACCTCGAGCGACGGGCTCTCGATGGACCTCGCCGATTTCGAGCGGGAGTTCGTCGAGGAGCAGGTGCCGCATTCGAATGCGCTCCACTGCCGGCGGAAGGACGGGTCGTACTACCACGTCGGGCCGCTTGCGCGCTGGGCGCTGAACGCCGACCACCTTCCGGCCGACATCCGCCAGCTTGCGAGCGCGGTGGGCGTGGGTCCGGTGGAACGCAACCCGTTCCGGAGCATCGTGGTGCGCGCGCTGGAGACCCTGTTCGCCGTGCACGAGGCCCTGCGCATCATCGACGGGTACGTGGAGCCCGACGCACCGTCGGTGCCGGTAGAGCCGCGCGACGCCACCGGCTGGGGCGCGAGCGAGGCGCCCCGTGGCATTCTCTATCACCGCTATCGCATCACGCAGGACGGGCGGATCGCCGAGGCGAGGATCGTCCCGCCGACGTCGCAGAACCAGGCGACGATCGAGGGCGACCTGCGGGCGTTCGTGACGCCGCGCGTCGGGCTGCCCGAGAAGGAGCTCACATGGCAATGCGAACAGGCCATCCGGAACTACGACCCGTGCATATCCTGCGCAACGCATTTTCTCCGGCTGGAGCTCCGGGGCGCGTGAGGGGCGTCGTGATCGGCGTGGGCCACGACGATCGAGCCGACGATGCGGCCGGTCCCGCCGTCGCGCGCATGGTGGCCTCGCACCTCCCCGACGGCTGGCATGCCATCGAGCACCACGGCGACCTGACCGCGCTGTCGGACCTGTGGCAGGGCATGGAGGAGGCGGTCATCGTGGACGCCGTCGTGAGCGGCGCACCGGTCGGCACGATCCATCACGTCGACCTGCTGGCTGAACCGCCGAGCCGTCTCGCGGCCGCGGGCTCGTCGCACGGCATCGGGCTGCTGGAGGCGGTGGACCTGGCGCGCACGCTCGGCCGGCTGCCGGGTCGGCTGACGCTCGTGGGCGTCGAAGCGCTGCAGGCCGCCGTGGGCGCGCCGATGTCGTTGGAGGTGCAGTGCCACCTGCCCGTCGCGGCAGCGCTGGTGCTGGAGCAAGCGCTGGCGTAGCGGCGGCGCCGTGCGCCGGGGCCACCCTTGCCCGCAACGGTGCCTCCGTTAATCTCCACTCACACTTCGTCTCGTCCCGCCACACCCCGCCTCGCACCACGGTACGCGCTAGCGATATGTGGAGGTCGTACGAGGTGACCAAGCGAGCATAGGAAGAAGTTGCGGGCTGCAGACGGAGGCCTCGGTGAAGCCCATCTACTGCGACATGCCGGACTATGCCACCGCCATCAAGGAACTCGAGGCGCTAGGGTTCGAGCTCACC
>DASUOW010000335.1:0-6755 GCA_036276435.1 Gemmatimonadales bacterium | reverse complement strand
CGCCGCGGGGCCGCCAGCACGAGCCGGCCCGCGGACGCGCCGGACGGCAGCGCCAGCGAGCGCGACGTCTCCACCTCCGGCCACACCACGACGTCGAGGCCCGCGAGACGGCCGTCGGCGACGTCGAGCACCGCGACGGCTCCCTAGGGATCGTTCAGCTCGATGGTGGCGTCGAGCCCGTCGTCGAGCAGCTGCCGGAAACTGCCCGAGAGGATGTCGGTCTCGGCGTCCCACCGCCACCGGATGGCCGGCAGCGATCCTGCAAGCGGCTCCGTGGAGAGCCGCGGCGACTCATGCGGCACGCACCGCCTCGTAGCTCTTGATGACCTTGAGGATGCGATCGACTGCGGCCTCGAGCTCCTTGTCCGAGACGGCGTAGCTCATGCGCACCCAGCGATCGTCGCCGAAGGCCGCGCCGGGCACGAGGGCCACCCCGCCCTCCTGCATGAGCCGCTCGCAGAACGCCGAGCCCGAGAGCGGCTCGCCCTCGCGCACGCCGTCGACGCGGAAGAAGAAGTAGAACGCGCCATGCGGCTCGACGAACTCGACGCCCGGCGCCTCCTCGCGGAACCGCGCGACGAGATAGTCGCGCCGGCGGCGGAAGGCGGCCACCATCTTCACCACGTCCTGCTCCACGCTCTCGTCGGTGAACGCCGCCGCGGCGGCCCACTGCGCGGGGTGGTTGGCCCCCGTCGTGGTGTGCGACTGCAGCGCCGCGATCGCCTTGGCGACGTGCGGCGGCGACAGCACCGCCCCGATGCGCCAGCCCGTCATCGCGTACGCCTTGCTGGCGCCGTAGACGATGCAGGTGCGCTCGAGCAGCTCGTCCGGCAGGTCGAGCATCGACGGGGCCGGCGCGGGCCCGTAGTTGATGCGGCGGTAGATCTCGTCACTGATGATCCAGACCCCGTTGGCCCTGGCCCACTCGGCGATCGCCTTGAGCTCCGTGAGGGTATACACCGAGCCCGTCGGGTTGCTCGGCGAGCAGAGGATGAGGCCCTTCACGTTCTTGCTGTAGGCGCGGTCGAGGTCCTTCACGCTCACCTTGAGGCCCCACTCCACGTCGCCGTGCACCAGCACCGGCTCGGCGCGCGAGAGGTGCACGATCTGCGGATACGACACCCACGCCGGCGCCGGGATAAGCACGCGCTGTCCCGGGCCGAAGAGCGTGAAGCAGGTGTTGAAGAGGCACTGCTTCGAGCCCGAGCTGACCACGATGTGGTCCGCGTTCACCGGCCGGCCGCCCGAGAGCAGCGACAGGTGGCGCGCGATCGCCGAGCGGAGCTCGACGATGCCGATATTGGGCGGGTAGCGCGTCATCCCCTTCTGAATGGCCTGCACCGCCGCCGCCTGCACCGCGGCCGGGGTGTCGAAGTCGGGCTCGCCGACGCTGAGGTCGAAGACATCCTCGCCGAGCGCCTTGCGGCGCTTGGTCTCGGCGCTGATGGCGACGGTCTCGGACGGCTTCAGGTTGGCCAGGTTCAGGGACAGGGGATCGGTCATCGCGGACTCGGGAAATGGGCTGGAGACGGGCCGGGGATGTGGAAGGTTCGTCGTCGGCACGGGTGCTGTCAACGCCGTGCGAGCCCTTGGCCTGCGCGAGCCGCTCGGCTAGCTTCGCCGCTCGTCCGTTCCACCGCTATTTGAGAATCGAGGGGTCCTGTGTCGGGTTTTGCGGAGCTGCACCTCAAGGGCGAGATCGCCCAGGTGCTCGAGGCGTGGGGTTGGCGGGCGGATGAGCCCGTGGTGCGCGAGGTCGTGCCCACGGCCGCGCGCGGCAACAACGTGGTGCTGGTAACGTCGCCGTCGCCGGCGTCGGCGGCACCGCTGCTCGCCGCGGCGCTCTCGCGGCTCGGGCCCGAGGCCCGCGGCCTCGTGCTGTGCCCGCCCTCGCAGGTGGCCGAATGGGGCGGCCTGGCGCACGCACTCGGCGCCGCCGCCGGTCTCCGCATCGAGGCGGCCACCGGGGCCGCCCGCCCGCTCCGCCGGCTCAAGGCCGACGCCCTGGACCTCCTCGTCGCCTCGCCCGACACCGTCGCCGACCTCCTCACCCGCGGCGCCCTCAAGGCCGACCGCCTGGCGCTCGTGCTGCTGGTGCAGCCCGAGACCTACGCCGAGCACACCGCCCTCACCGTCCTCATGCAGGATGTGCCGAAGGACGCCTCGCGTCTCGTCGTCACGAGCGACGTCGAGGCGAGCGCGGGCGTCGTGGAGCGGTACGCGCGCAAGGCGCTGGTGGCGGGCGGCCTGCCCGCCGGTGCGGTGGCCGAGCCGGTGAAGGCGACCGTGCGCACCGTGGGCGTCGCGTGGTCGCAACGCGAGACGGCGCTCGCCGACCTGCTGCACGCGCTCGACCCGGCACGCGCCGTGATCTGGGCTGCCGACCTGAGCCACGCGGCGAGCATCGCCCGCGCCCTCCCGCTCGATGGCGACACGATGCAGCTCGTGACCGGCGACGCCCCCGCCGCCGACGTCGTCTTCGCCTTCGACGTGCCGACGCTGCCGCGGCTCACGCAACTCGCGACGGCCGGTGACGTGGTGCTGCTGGTGCCGCCCGGCTCCGAGCCGTACGTGGCCCGCATCGCCCCCGCGACGCGGCCGATGCCGCTGCCGGGCCTCGCCGAGCAGCTCGCGCGCCTCGCGGCGAGCGATCGCGCGGCGGTCCTGGCCGAACTCGAGTCCGGTCCGGGGCAAGCCGCGGTTCAGACGCTGGCTCCGCTGTTCGAGCGCGTGGACCCGGTGCGCGTGGCGGCCGCGCTGTTCAACCTGTGGAAGGGCACCGGCGGCGGTCCGGCCGAGAAGCGGGCGGGTCCCGGTGCCGCCGCGACCGCGGATGGGGCGACGGGCAAGATCTGGGTGAGCATCGGCAAGAAGGACGGCGTGACGGCGAACGATCTCGTCGGCGCACTCACGCGCGAGCTGCGCGTGGAGCGGGACACGATCGGCCGGATCGAGCTGCGCGACAGCTTCAGCCTGATCGAGTTCCCGGCGGCCGACGCGGCGCGCATCGCGCAGGCGATGTCGGGCATGACGATCCGGCGGGTGCGCGTGAACGCGCGGCTGGACCGGACGGGTGGCGGTGCGGACCGCGGCGCGCCGCGTGGGGAGCGGAGCGAGCGTGCGCCGCGTGCGGATCGGCCGCCGCGGAGCGGCGGCGACCGGCCGGCGCGACCAGCGGTGCGCCGCCCACCGCGCGACCGGGAGTAGCGGCTAGGAGCGCTTGCGCTCCATCGCGTCCTTGAGCGCCTTGCCGGCCCGGAAGGCGGGCGCCACGGATGGGGGCAGCGTGGTGGTCTTGCCGGTGCGCGGGTTCCGCATCGCCCGGCCTTTCCGACGGCGCAGCTCGAAGTTGCCGAAGCCGGTGATCTGCACCTTGCCCGAGCGGCGCAGCTCGCCGGCGATGAGGCCGTCCGCGGCGAACAGCGCGTCCACGATCTCGCCCGCCTTCGTCTTCGTCATCTTCTGACGTTCGGCGAGCGCGGCGATGAGCTGCTGCTTGTTCAACGGGCAGTCTCGACAAGATGAGGTGGAGACGCGCCGGGCGGACCGGATCGGCGCGGGGCGTCAATATGCGGTCCGGATCGCGGCCACCGCAAGCACGGGTGGCGGCGGCGCGTCACCGGTCCGTACATTGCGCGGCTCACCTCCACGTCCGAGCCCGCGGAGGCTCCCGATGTACCACGGCACGCGCCCCGGATGGATCGAGGTCATCAGCGGCGTGATGTTCAGCGGCAAGAGCGAGGAGCTCATCCGCCGCGTGCGCCGCGCGACCCTCGCGCGGCGCGCCGTGCAGGTGTTCAAGTCCCATCTCGACAGCCGCTACGCCGGCATCTACAACGTCACCAGCCACGACGGCACCGCCCTCGAGGCCATGCCCGTCGATTCCGCCGCCGAGATCCTGCGACAGGTGCGCCCCGGCACCGAGATCGTCGCGATCGACGAGGCCCAGTTCCTGGGCCACGAGCTCGTCGCGGCGGCCACCCTCCTGGCGCAGCGCGGTGTTCGCGTCATCGTGGCCGGCACCGACACCGACTTCCGCGGCGAGCCCTTCGGCGCCATGGGCGACCTGATGGCCGTCGCCGAGACGGTGGACAAGCTGCGCGCCATCTGCATCGTGTGCGGCGGGGAGGCGTGCCGGAACCAGCGGCTGGTGGACGGCCGGCCGGCGCGGTGGGATGCGCCGCTCATCGTGGTGGGCGGGCGCGAGACATACGAGGCGCGCTGCCGCCACTGCCACCGGGTGCCGCGCGCCGACGAGGACCAGACCAGGCTCCTGTAGCGCTCCGCTCCGACCGGGCTATCCTTCCTCATGCTCAATATCGCGCTGACCGGCAACGTCGCCTCGGGCAAGTCCACCGTCGCGTCGCTCTTCGCGCAGTGGGGCGCGGAGATCATCGACGCCGACCAGCTGGTGCGCGAGGTGCAGGCGCCCGGCACGCCGGTGCTGCTCGCCATCGCGCGGCGCTTCGGCACCAACGTGCTCAAGCCCGATGGCTCGCTCGACCGGGCCCAGCTCCGCTCGCGGGTCCTCGCCGACCCCCAGGCGCTGGCCGACCTCAACCAGCTCGTCCATCCGGCCGTGCTCAAGCTGCGCGAGGCACGCGTGGCCCGGCTGCGCGAGGCCGGGGCGAGGATCGTGGTGACGGACATCCCGCTGCTGTTCGAGGTGGCCGACCCCGACGCGTTCGACGCGGTGGTGCTGGTGGACGCGCCGGTGGACCTGCGGCGCCAGCGGCTCTTCGAGCGCAGCGGCCTGCCCCCGCGCGAGGCCGACCGGCTCATCGCCGCCCAGATGCCCAGCGAGATGAAGCGCAGCCGCGCCACCTTCGTCATCGACAACGACGCCGACCTCGCCACGCTCGAGGCCCGGGCCCGCGAGGTCTGGACCGCCCTGACCGCGCGCGTCCGCGCTTGACCTCACCTGCGCCGGGACCTAGTATCCCCGCGCCGATCACTCACCGTTCGCGATCCCCCCGGGAGGGCGCGTGTCCGACGTTCTGGAGAACCTGCGCTACACCGAAGAGCACGAGTACGTCATGCTCGAGGACAACGGCGTGTACGTCATCGGGATCACCGACTACGCGCAGGGCGAACTGGGCGACGTGGTCTTCGTGAACCTGCCGAAGACGGGCGAGAAGTTCGACGAGCACCAGGCCTTCGGCGTGGTCGAGGCGGTGAAGGCCGTCTCGGACCTCTACTGCCCCGTGGCCGGCGAAGTGGTGGCCGTCAACGACGCGCTCGACGCCGATCCCGGCCTCGTCAATCGCGACCCCTACGGCGACGGCTGGATGATCAAGCTCCGCCCCAGCGATCCGGCCTCCTACGACCGCCTGCTCCCCGCCGCCGACTATCGCGCGCATATCGGCGAGTAGCTGGCCCGAAGGAGTCCGCATGCACCCGTTTCCGACGTCCGCCCCGGCCCATGCAGGCCGGGGCGTTTGCTTTTCCCTTGTGCTTCTTTTCACGAGCCGGAGCCGCACGCTTCCATGACCGCGACGCAACAGCCGGAAACCGAGACCGGCGTGGGCGGTATGCCCGCCCATGAGATGCCCTCCTTCGAGGTGCTGCATCCCCAGCACTTCGCCTATCGCCACATCGGCCCGCGGAAGGAGGACGTCGAGGAGATGGCGGCCTTCCTCGGCTACGCCTCGCTCGACGCGCTGATCGACGCCGTCGTGCCGGAGGACATCCGCCTCCGCCGCCCGCTCGAGCTGCCGCCGGGCCGCGGGGAGCGCGAGGTGCTGCAGGCGCTCCGCGGCATGGCCGAGCAGAACCAGATCTTCCGCTCGCACATCGGGATGGGCTACTACGGCACCTTCGTGCCGCAGGTGGTGCAGCGCAACATCCTCGAGAACCCCGGCTGGTACACGGCCTACACGCCGTACCAGGCCGAGATCGCGCAGGGCCGGCTCGAGGCGCTGCTGAACTTCCAGACGATGGTGGCCGACCTCACGGCGCTCCCGGTGGCCAACGCCTCGCTGCTCGACGAGGCCACCGCGGCCGCCGAGGCGATGGCGCTCACGCTGGCCGTGGCGCCGCGGCACGACCATCCCGTCTACCTGGTCGATGCCGACTGCCATCCGCAGACGGTGGCGGTGGTGATCACGCGCGCCGAGGCGCGCGGCGTGGCGGTGAAGGTGCAGTCGGCCGACCAGTTCGAGTTCGTGCCCGGCGTGGTGGGCTGCCTGGTGCAGTACCCGAGCACCGACGGCGCGCTGCGCGACTTCCGCCCGCTCTGCGCCAGGGCGCACGCGGCGAAGGCGATCGTGACCTGCGCCACCGACCTGCTGGCGCTCACGCTGCTGACGCCGCCCGGCGAGTGGGGCGCCGACATCGCCGTCGGCAACACCCAGCGCTTCGGCGTGCCGATGGGCTACGGCGGGCCGCACGCCGCGTTCTTCGCCACGAAGGACGAGTACAAGCGCCACATGCCGGGCCGCATCATCGGCGTCTCGAAGGACGTGGACGGCCGACCGGCGCTGCGCATGGCGCTGCAGACCCGCGAGCAGCACATCCGCCGCGAGAAGGCGACCTCCAACATCTGCACCTCGCAGGTGCTGCTGGCGGTCATCTCCAGCATGTACGCCGTCTACCACGGGCCCAAGGGCCTGCGGCGGATCGCGCGCCGCGTCCACGCCGCTGCGGCGCTCGTGGCCGCGGGCGCGCGCAAGCTCGGCCTCGCCGTCGCCGACGCGCCGTTCTTCGACACCGTGACGCTCGCCACCGACCGCAAGCAGCAGGACGCGATCGTCGCC
>DASUOW010000334.1:0-2006 GCA_036276435.1 Gemmatimonadales bacterium | reverse complement strand
CACCACCCTTCCGCTGCACGGGGCACCGGACAAGGCGGGCCACCTCTACGCGGTGGGCTCCGACGAGCTGTTCGTGAAGTGGGGCGCGTCCCAGCCCACCAACCTCTTCGACCAGAACCGCCTGCAACTTGGCGTCGGTGTCGGGCTGGCGGAGCATCTGCGGCTCGAAGCCACCTGGCTCAACCTCCAGCTCCTGCGCGGGGACGGCTCGAAGCGCGAGTCGGGCAACGGCCTCGTCCTCGCGCTCATGTCGAACGCGTCCCTGCGCTAGGCCGCACCCGCCCGCACGCGAAACACCACGTCCCCGGCCGCGGGGCGCTCGTGCACCTCGAGCGTCCCGTCGGCCATCGCGACATCGAGTCGTCGGACGACATCGAGCGGGTCGAGCGCGCACGCCGTGGCGAGTTCCCATCGCGTCGCGCTGCCCCAATGCGTCAGGTAGGCCATCGGCTCCACGCCCTCCAGCGCCGGTGCCTCCTCACCGAGCGCATGCGCCACCGCGGCGGCGAGCAGTGAAGCCGGCCGGAAGCCGGTGACGAGCATGCGCCGCACGCCGACCCCGCCCAGCAGCACCGACGGAAACCGCCCGACGCGCAGGTAGCGCACCTCGCGCAGGTCGTCCTCGAACCGGGCGGCGGCGGTGCCGTCCTGCACCGCCCGTTCGAGCTCGTCGGCATCGAGCCCCACGTCACGCGCCAGTTCCCGAAGCACGGCCCAGCGTGCGACGTTCAGCGCCTCGAGCATCGCGGCCTCGCGGACGCGGCGCAGCAGGCGCTCGCCCGCCGCCTCACCCTGCAGGAACGCCGCGTGCACGGCCAGCGACGCGGGGTGCGACGAGGCCGGCGGATCGGCGTGCCACAGCCCGGCCGCCAGCGGCACGCCCGCCTCGCGGCGGACGTGCATCCAGTATGGTCCCATGTGCGCCGCCGCGGCGACGTCGTTCAACGGATCGGCGAACGCATCCCACGACGGCAGCATGCCGCCGAGCCGGTGGCGCCAGCGCACGCGCGCGCCGTACTGCATGCGCACGCGGCGCCAGTGCGGCTCGAGCGCCCACGACCAGCAGCAGAGCGGGTCACTGACGAGCGTGACCTCCACCACCGGCTCGGCGGACGGCGCCGCTACGGGCGTCGGTTCGACGGATTGTCCGGGCCGTACGCCGACCACTGGTTCTCGCCCTGCGGAATCATGGAGCGGATCGCGTCGGCGCGATTGCGCCCGAGCTCGCGACCGAGCTTCTCGGCCTGCTCGGCCGACATGCGCGAGCCGCGCGTCTCACGGCCTTCCGTCAGTCCGGCGGTCTGGTCCACGTACGCGATCGGGTCGTCGATGTAGACCCACTGCTCGTCCTGCCGCCAGGGTCCCCGCCCCTCGTTCCAGGGGCCGCGGACTTCCATGCCGTTGGACATGTTGAAGTAGAGGTGGGTGTAGCGCGGGTCGCCCTGCAGGATGCCCGGCGGGAAGTTGGGCTGGATCGTCTCGAGCGCCGTGCCGAACATCTGGTAGTGGGCGATCTCGCGCGTCATGAGGAAGCGCAGCGAGTCCTGGACGTGCGGGTCGTCGGTGTACTGCAGCAGGTACTCGTACACGATCTTGGCCCGCGACTCCGCGGCCATGTTGGAGCGCAGGTCCACCGTCAGGTCGCCGTTGGCGGTCACGTAGGCCCCGGTCCACGGCACGCCCCGGCTGTCGGTGAGGGTGGGCCCCCCGCCCGAGAGGGCGAGGAAGTGGGGGTTCATCAGCGCCTCGTGGATGACCTCCTCCTTCGCCGCCTTGCCCTGGGTCAGCTTCATGAGCGGCGACTGCTCCGCGGCCCGCTTGAGGTCGGCGTTGATGCCGTCGAGGAGCATCGTGATGGTGGCACCCACGATCTCGAGGTGGCTGAACTCCTCGGTGGCGATATCCATCAGGAGGTCGTAGTGCTTCGGGAACGCCTGCCGTGCCGAGAACGACTGCACGAAGTACTGCATCGCCGCCTTCAGCTCGCCGTTGGCGCCGCCGAACTG
>DASUOW010000333.1:0-22172 GCA_036276435.1 Gemmatimonadales bacterium | reverse complement strand
CGGCGCATGCGTGGCGCCGCCTCGTACGAGGTGGAGGCGACGCTCGCCATCCGCGCCAATGCCGCCGAGACGCTCTATCACCTGCGCGTCGGCGAGCAGAAGCCGTCGCGCGTGGTGCGCATCGCCGACCACCTCTACATCGAGCTCGATGCCGACGATGGCATCGCCGGCTGCTGGCTCGCCGACGTCCCGCCCTTTCCCACGCTCGACGACGATCTCTGATCCAGCCGCACCCGGGCGCGCTGCGCCCCTCTCCCGCTCCCGCGCGCATCCGTGAGGCCCTAGCCCGCGTCGGCCTGACGCCGGCCACCGCCGTCCCGCCCGCGAGCGCGGGCCGCGCGGAAGAGGCCACCATCCAGCCCGCGGCGCTCGCCGAGGGCACCGTGCTGCGGTCGATCTGCGTCGGCGATCCGGAGCCGTGGCCCGGCACCACCGCCTTCCTGGACGGCACCCAGCGCTCCGAGGTGGTGGCCTACTGCGGCTCCGCGCCGATCCTGGTGGCCACCATCCGCGCCGCGGTGCTCGAGCGGGAGGATCGTCGCCTCAAGGCGATCATCCTGCGCGAGCGATTCCTCTGCGTGGGGCGCCGCGTCGCGCTCGACGCCGCGGGCGACGCGCTCGCCGGCCTCGACCGCGTCGAGATCGACGACACCCAGACCGCCCATCCGGTCCGAGACCTCGTGCAGGCCGGCCAGGCCATCGACGAGGCGCGCGGCGCCCTCGAGCGCGAGGCGGGGCTCGCCTACCGCATGCAGCGCGACGGCTGGCTGGTGGTGGACGGCTCGCTGGCCGAGTTCCCGGCGGCGGGCACCGACCAGCGGATGGTGGCGGTCTCGAAGAGCCACTCCACGCTGCCGTTCGACGGCGAGGAGCTCGAGCGCTACCTGCGGCTGCCCGTCGGGCATCGGTCGTCGATCTTCACGCCCGCCTCGCGCCGCTTCGTGCCGGTGCGCGCCTGGGCACTGCGCCTCTGGCACTGGGAAGGCCGCGACCTGCTGCACGGTCTCGTGCGCGTGGAGGTGGCGCCGGGCGTGGGCACCACCGAGCGGGCGGACGAGCTGTCGCGCTGGCTGCTCGCCGAGCGCGCGCCGGTGAGCGCGCCGGACAAGCGGTGGGATCGGTTGCTGTACGGGGTGAGGCGGGTGGAGGAGTTTCTCCGGGCCCGCGACTAGGTTCCTGAACATGCCCCCCACCACCCCCCTCATCGGCCGCGTCGTCGCCACCGAGCTCAAGCCGAGCACGCCGCACCAGTTCTACTTCTGGACGCGGGAGGATGCCGCGGTGGGCATCGGCGCCATCGTGCGGGTCGAGCACGGCGAGCGCACCGTCTACGCGGTCGTCACCGACGGCTTCGCCTACGCCGACCTGAGCTCGCCGATCTACGCCGTCATCGGCGCCGACGGCGACCCGACGCACGAGTCGCTCGAGCCGACGCTCCGCACCGAGGTGCGGCTCTACAGCGCCGCGGTGCTGCGCCAGGTGCCCGAGGAGCCGCTGCAGCCCGTGCCCCTCGGTGCAGTGCACCTCGCGAGCGACGGCGACGTGGAGCTCGCGCTCCGCATGGACACCTACCGCAACGCCGCGCGCCCGACCGCGATCCCGGTGGGCGTCTACGCTGCGGGCGGTCACGACGCGCCCGTCTACCTCGACTGCGACTTCCTGCTGGGTCCCGAGGCGGCGCACCTCAACATCACCGGCGTCTCCGGCCTCGCCACCAAGACGAGTGCCGTCGAGTTCCTGCTGTCGTCGATCTTCCAGACCTTCCCGTCGCACCGCGGCAGTGTCGCCGCCGTGTGCTTCAACGTGAAGGGCCCGGACCTCTGCTTCCTCGACCAGCCGTGCGGCCTCACCGATGCCGACCGCGCGCTCTACGCACGACTGGGCCTCGCGGCCGAGCCGTTCGCGAACGTGCGCTACTTCGCGCCCCACAAGGCGGATGGCGTCAACCTGAACACGCTGCGCACGCACGAGGCGCTGCAGGGCAACACCGAGCCGCTCGTCTGGGGCCTGCGCGAGGTGCTCGACTACGCCGAAGTGGTGATGAACCGCGACGACATCGACGCCAAGGCCGATGCCTTCATCGACTTCCTGGGCGATCGCGTCGTGGGCAGGGAGTTCAAGGACGAGTCGCTGCGGGGCAAGCCGTTCCGGGTGGAGACGTTCGCCGACCTGGAGGAGTTCTTCCGTGCCATCTTCGACTTCATGGAGGCGATGGGCCGGGGCGGCGAGGTGTGGCGCACGCATCACATCGCCACCATCCGGAAGGTGCGCAACCGGCTCAGCAACATCAGCACGCGCGCCAAGGGCCTCGTCGTCGACGACGGCGTCGCCAACGACCTGCCGTGGCAGAAGTTCGAGGACCGCGGCGTGTACGTGGTGGACGTGGCGGGCATCGACCCGCTGGCGCAGGACCTGGTGTTCGCGCGCGTCGTCTCGAAGCTGCGCGAGCACCTCGAGCGGCGCGACCTCGGCGTGGACCACGTCGTCGTCTTCGTCGACGAGCTCAACAAGTACGCGCCCGCCGACGGCCCCGACACCTACGTCCGCAAGATGCTGCTCGACCTCGCCGAGCGCGGCCGCTACCTCGGCCTGGTGCTCTTCTCGGCGCAGCAGTTCCGCTCGCAGGTGCAGCGGCGCGTCGTGGGCAACGCGGGCACGGGCATCTACGGCCGCATGGACATGGACGAGCTCGCCACGCCGGGCTACGCCACCATCTCGCCGTCCACCAAGATCAAGCTCGCCACCCTGCCCAAGGGCGAGCTGATGATCCGC
The DNA here is from genome assembly GCA_036276435.1 of Gemmatimonadales bacterium. Taxonomy (GTDB): domain Bacteria; phylum Gemmatimonadota; class Gemmatimonadetes; order Gemmatimonadales; family GWC2-71-9; genus JAGGAG01. The sequence continues at coordinate 19,400 of DASUOW010000333.1, read as the reverse complement.
CACCCGCACTTCACCCAGCCCATCTTCGTGCGCTTCCCGCGCCCGGCGGTGCTGAGCGGCCGGGAGGGCGTGGAGAGGTACCCGCCCGCGGCGGAGCTGCCGTTCGCGGACGCGGTGGCGCGGCAGCTACGGCAGCTGGATCGCTCGCTGTCGAGCGACGAGTGCCGCGACCTCGTCGCCGGTCGCCAGGAGCGCGACGTGCGCCGCGCCCTCGCCGCCACCCGCCGTGAGCGTCCCGCCGACGTCAGGGCCTACTTCAAGGCCGTCCTCGGCCGGCGCGTCGACGCCGAGGTGGCGCGGCCCCGCGTGACGATCCCGCCGATCGTCTCCTCCGCCGATCCATACGCTTAAGGAATCGTCAGCCGGTCTTTCCCGTCATTTCAGGGTCGCCTCACGTTCCAGTCACGGCCTCCGCTTCATATTGATGCCATACCCCGGTCCCATGCCGGGACCGGTGGTCCGCATGCTGGAGGATGCGACGATGCCGACCACCCTCGCCCTGCCCAGGCTGACGATCCCCCGCCCGCTGCCGACGCCGTTCGTCCCTGCCGCCGCACTGCCGGCGCCGCACCCGCTTCCTCATCCCGACCTGTGTCACGACCTCGTGGCGTCGCATCCGGCGCACCAGGTGGGGCCCGTGCAGTCGACGCTGTCGCTCACGACCCACGTCATGGCGATCGCGGGCATGGTCTGGGCGTCGCAGATCGCCCCGGCGGCGGTGCACCGCGCAGTGCTCGACACGACGCTCATCCAGCTCTTCCAGCCCGCCGTGGCCGAGAAGGCGCCGGATCCGGTCATCGAGAAGCTGCGGCAGGAGCGGCAGGCCAACATGATCGTGGTGGCCAACCCGCCGCCGGTGGGTTTCCAGACCGTGGCGGCGCTGGCGGAGATCCCGAAGGACCTGCCGCCAGTGGACCTGAACGCCAAGCCGTTCGACCCGCGTGACTTCACGGGGAAGGGCGTCGAGGGCGGCATCGCAGACGGCGTGGTGGGCGGCACCGGCAAGGTCACCGACCTGGCGGCGAGCTATGCCAAGGGCGACGGCGAGGACCCCGCCGCGCGGCGCCGCGTATTCACCAGCGCCGAACTCGCCGATCCGGCCCAGATCGTCGCGCAGCCCGCGCCCACGTATCCGCGGCTGCTGCAGGAGGCGGGCATCTCGGGCATGGTCGAGCTGCAGTACATCATCGATACGCTCGGGCGGGTGGAGCCGGCCTCGGTGAAGGTGCTCACCGCCACGCACGACCCGTTCGCCGAATCGGCGGTGAAGGCGATCCTCGACAGCCGCTTCCGGCCGGGACGTCAGCGGGGCGAGCCCATCCGGCAACTGGTCATGCAGCGGGTGCGGTTCGAGGCCCCGGATGTGCCGCCGGGCCTCTGAGCCTGCGGCGGCCCGGGGCGGGTGGGGGGCGGGTCCCGGACCCGCCCCCTAAACGCAGTCCCCGCTTGCGCTTCGCGTGTCCGCCCATCATTCTCCGTGCGTGAAGCTCGCCCATCTCGCGGACCCTCACCTCGGGATCCGTCAGTACCATCGCCAGACGCCCACCGGCATCAACCAGCGGGAAGCGGACGTTGCGAATGCGTTCCGCGCGGCGATCGATGACGTGATCGCGTGTCGCCCCGATGCCGTGCTCATCGCGGGCGACCTCTTCCACGCCGTCCGGCCCACCAACGCAGCCATCGTCTTCGCGTTCCGGCAGTTCCAGCGGCTGCGCGAGGCCCTGCCGGGCGTCCCCGTCATTCTCATCGCCGGCAACCACGACACGCCGCGGTCCACCGAGACCGGCAACATCCTCCGGCTGTTCGAGGACATCGGCGTGCTCGTGGCCTCGGAGGAGGCGAAGCGGTTCACGTTCCCCGAGCTCGATCTCTCCGTCCTCGCCGTGCCGCACCAGGCGCTCGCCGGAGCGGAACGTCCAGCGCTCCGGCCCGAGGGCGGCGAGCGGCACCAGGTGCTCGTCATCCACGGCGAGGCCGAGGGCATCTTCGCGCACGAACGCGACGTGATGGAGTACGGTGGCGCGCACGTGAGCGCCGCCGAGATCGCCGCCGACGCGTGGACCTACGTGGCGTGGGGGCACTATCACGTGCGGCACCAGGTGGCGCCGCGCGCCTGGTACGCGGGCTCGCTCGACTACGTGAGCTCCAACATCTGGGGCGAGCTCGACGAGGAGCGGCAGAAGGGCATCGACGGCAAGGGCTGGCTGCTGGTGGACCTGGACACCGGCGCCGTCGAGCCGCGGGCCGTGAAGGCGGCCCGCCGCGTGCTCGAGCTCCCCTCGCTCGATGCGGACGGATTCGACGCCAAGGGCATCGACGCCTGGATCGCCGAGCGGGTCGCGGAGGTGGATGGCGGCATCGCCGGGCAGGTGGTGCGGCTGGTGGTGCGGAACTGCCCGCGTCACGTGGGCCGCGAGCTCGACCACGCCGCCATCCGCGCCTGGAAGAACGAGGCGCTGCACTTCCAGCTCGACCTGCGCCGGCCCACCGTCGACCGCGTCACCGGCGTCGGCGCCCCGGGGCGACGGCAGACCCTCGGCGAGACGCTGCGGGACTTCCTCTCGCGCCGCCCGCTGCCCTCCGAGATCGACCGCGAGCGGTTCGTGCAGACCGGCGTCGAGATGCTCGCGCGCATCGACGCGGAGGCGGAGGGCTGATGTTCATCCACCGCCTGCGCCTGCTCAACTTCCGCCAGCACGAGCTGACCGACCTCTCGTTCGACCGCGGACTCACGGGCATCGTGGGCCCCAACGGCGTCGGCAAGACGACGCTGCTCGAGGCCATCGCCTGGGCGATGTACGGCATGCGCGCCGCGCGCGGCAGCCGCGACACCATCCGGCGGAAGGGGGCGCCGCCGCGCTCCCGCGTGGAGGTGGAGCTCGAGTTCACGCTCGGCGCCCATCGCTACCGGCTGCTCCGCTCGCTCAACAACGCCGAGCTGTACCAGGACGCCGAAGCGGTGCCGATCGCCAACAGCATCGACGCCGTCACCGAGCGCGTCACGCGGCTCCTCGGCATGACGCGGGACGAGTTCTTCAACACCTACTTCACCGGGCAGAAGGAACTCGCCGTCATGGCGGCGATGACGGCGCCGGAGCGGGCGCAGTTCCTCTCCCGCGTGCTGGGCTACGAGCGCCTGAAGCTGGTGCAGGACGAGCTCCGCACCCAGCGCTCGGCGAAGCGCGCACGGCTCGAGGCGCTGCAGGCGGGCCTCGTGCCGATGGTGCAGGTGCTCGAGGACATCGCCCGCACCGACCAGCGGGTCGCGGACGCCGTGGCGCGCGAGGCCCAGACGAGCGAGGCGCTGGCACGGGCGACGTCCCACCTCGGTACCGTGCGGCCCGAGTGGGACGCGCTCTGCGGCGTGCGCGACCGCGCCGGCGCGCTCGAGACCGACCTGCGCTTCGCGGACCAGGCGGTGCAGGCCGCGTCCGAGAACGAGCGGCGCCTGCAGGGCGACGTGACGGCCGCCGAATCCGCGCGCACCCGGCTCGCGGCCATCGAGCCGCGCCTTGCCCCGCTGCCCGCCCTGCGCGCCGAGATGGCCGCCCTCGCCAACGACGCCGAGGGCTACGCGCGCCGCACCAAGCTGGCGGCGCAGCGGGAGGAGTTGGTGCGGCAGCGCACCGAGGTCGCTGCGCGGCTCGCCACGGCGCCGGCACCCGAGGCGTTCACGGCGGCCGAGGAGCGGCTGGCGGCGGTGCGCCAGGCGCTCGACGCCTCGCAGGACGAGCTGAGCGAGAAGCGCACGCAGTGGGCGCAGGATGCCCAGGAGGCGAAGACCAAGCTCGAGGGCCTGCGCGACCAGTACCACGAGCTGCACGAGCAGCGGGAGCGCATCGTCGCCACCGGCGCCGACGGCGCGTGCCCCACGTGCGCCCGTCCCCTGGGCAGCGAGTTCGACGCGGTGCTCGCCATGCTGGGCCGCCAGATGGAGGCGGTGAAGCAGAACGGCAGCTTCTATCGCCGGCGCGTCGAGCAGCTCAAGGGGCTGCCGCCCGAGGTGGGCACGCTCGACGCGCGGCTGGAGGAGCTGCAGGCGGAAGTGCAGCAGCTCTCCGGCCTGCAGGCGCGGCTGGCCGCGGAGCGGCGCGAGGCCGAGCGGTGGACGCAGAAGGACCGCGAGCTCGGCGTCCGCCTCGCGAAGGTGGAGCAGGACCTGGCCGAGCTGCCGGGGGCGCACTACGACGAGGCGCGCCACCGCTTCGTGCAGGGGGAGATCGCGGCGCTCGAGCCGCTCGTGCTCGAGGCGGAGCGGCACCGCGCGCTCGCCGGCCGCGCCGCGATGCTCGCCGCGGACCTCGCGGCCGCGCGTGCGACGCGCGAGACGGAGTCGGCGCGCGTCGCGGCCGTGCGGGCGGAGCTCGAGTCGCTGGCCTTCAGCCGCGAGCACTTCGCGCAGCTCGAGCAGGCGGTGAAGGACGCCGAGCGCGCCCTGGCCGAGGCCCGCCACGCCCTCGTGCGCGCGCAGGCGGAGCTCGGCTCGGCGCGCGAGGCGCAGGCGGCGATGGCGCAGCGCAGGCTCGAGCGCGAGGAGCGCGAGCGCGAGGCCGGGCAGGTGGCGCTCGAGCTGCGCCTCAACCAGGAGCTCGACCACGCGGTGGCCGACCTGCGCACCGAGCTCAACGCCACGCTGCGGCCGGAGCTGAGCGAGGTGGCATCGGGCTTCCTGCGCGACCTGACCAACGGCCGCTACACCGACCTCGAGCTCGACGAGGACTACGCGGCGCTGCTGGTCGACGAGGGCGAGGCGAAGGGCGTCATCTCCGGGGGCGAGGAGGACGTGGCGAACCTGGCGCTGCGGCTCGCCATCAGCCAGATGATCGCCGAGCGCGCCGGCCAGCCGCTCTCGCTGCTCGTGCTCGACGAGATCTTCGGCTCGCTCGACGAGGACCGCCGCGCGGCCGTCCTCGAGCTGCTCCGGAGCCTGGCCGACCGCTTCCCGCAGGTCATCCTCATCACGCACATCGACTCGGTGCGCGACGGCTTCGACCGCATCATCCGCGTGTCGTTCGACGTGCGCCGCGGCGTGGCGCTGGCGCAGGACGAGCCCGTGGGAGGCAGCGATGTGGCGGCCTGAGCGGAGCCTGCACGGCCCCGACCGGGCCACCATCCGCGACATCGAGCCGCTCAACCGGCTCTTCACCGAGGCGTTCACCGACCGCTACGCGCGCGACGGCCTCACCGGGGTGCGCGTGCCGCCGCTCTCAGCCGCCGTGTGGCGCTATGCCATCGAGGACGCGGGCGAGGGGGCCATGCTCTGGCGCGATGCCGACGGCATGCTGGTGGCGTTCAACATGGTCCACCGCGCGGGCCACGAGGGCTGGATGGGCCCCATCGCGGTGCGGCCCGATCGGCAGGGCGGGGGCGTGGGGCGCGCGGTGGTGCAGGCGGGCATCGACTGGCTCAAGGGCCAGCGGGTCGAGGTGATCGGCCTCGAGACGATGCCGCGCACCGTGGACAACATCGGCTTCTACAGCCGCCTGGGCCTCGTGCCGACGCATCTCACCGTCACGATGGTGCGCGACGCCGTGCGCCAGCCGGTGCGCGACACCGAGCGGCTCTCGCGCGGCAACACCGCGGCGCTGGTGAAGGAGTGCGCCATGCTCGCGCGCACCGTGGCGCCCGGCACCGACTTCACGGCACAGGTGCAGCTCACGCTCGAGCTCGAGGCGGGGGACGTGACGCTGGTGCGCCAGGGAGGCGACCTGACCGGCTTCGCGCTGTGGCAGTCGCTGCCGCTCGCCGCCGGACGCCCGCGCGACGAGTTGCGCGTGCTCAAGCTCGTCGCGCGCGACCTGCGCGCCCTCGAGGCGCTGGTGGACGGCCTGCAGGCGGACGCGGTGGGCGAGCGGCTCCGGCGCGTGGCCATCCGCTGCCAGACGGCGTACGCGGACGCCTACCTGCAGCTCGTGGCGCGCGGATTCCGCGTGCACTGGACCGACCTGCGCATGACGCTGCCCACCCACGCCGAGACGCGGCCCCACGGCACGGGCGTGGTGCTGTCGAACTGGGAGATCTGAGTCAGCCGGCGGGTTCGTCCCGCAGCGCCAGCCACCGCACCAGCAGCAGGACTCCCGCCGCGAGCAGGGCGTGCACCCAGCCGCTCGGCGTGCCGACGATGAACGTGAGCACGGTCCATGCGAGCAGGACGGGCAGGGCCACGAGCAGCGAGAGCTTCGGGGTCATGATTCCTCAGTTGACGATGTCCGTGGACAATCCTAACTTCAATGCTGGCGGCGGGGACATACGTCACCGAGCCGATAAGTCTGACCGAGGGCCTGAATCTCGTGGCCGATGCCACGCCCCACGGGGGAAGACAGGAGTTGCGAGGAGGGCGCCGAACATATTTGGTCGGGCTTCGTTGACCCTCCCCGTCGCCATGTTCGAACGCCGGTCCCTCGTGGGCCGGCGTTCGTTTTGCAGGGAACCCCTCGCCGTCTGGGGGGTGCCATGCGCATCCCGTTCGATAGCGAGCCTGCATGCCCAGATGCGCCGTCACCCGACGCGTGCACTTCAACGCCGCCCATCGCCTGCACAACCCGGCGCGGTCGGACCAGTGGAACCGCGAGACGTTCGGGCCGTGCAACAACCCGAACTTCCACGGCCACAACTACGAGGTCGACGTCACCGTCGTCGGCGAGGTGTCGCCCGAGACCGGCTACGTCATGGACCTGAACCTGCTCAAGCGCCTCGCCGAGGAGCGGGTCCTGTCGCGGCTCGACCACATGAACCTCAACCTCGACGTGGACTGGTTCGCCGACCTCATTCCGTCGTCGGAGAACATCGCCATCGTGATCTGGCGCGAGCTGCGCGCCGGGCTGCCCGCGCACCTCGAGCTGCGCATCCGCCTCTGGGAGACTCCCCGCAACTATGTCGACTACGCCGGTGAAGGCTGATACGTCCATCGCGCACCACGTGCGCGAGATGATCCGCGGCCTCGGCGAGGACGCGGACCGCGAGGGGCTCCTGAAGACCCCGGAGCGGGTCGAGGCCTCCATGAGGTTCCTCACGCGCGGCTACGACCAGACCGTCGAGGAGGTCCTGGGCGATGCCATCTTCGAGGAGGCGCACGAGGACATGATCCTCGTGCGCGACATCGAGCTCTACTCGCTCTGCGAGCACCACCTGCTGCCGTTCTTCGGGCGCGCGCACGTGGCCTACATCCCGCACGGGCGGATCCTGGGCCTCTCCAAGACGGCACGGCTCGTCGACATGTTCGCGCGGCGGCTCCAGGTGCAGGAGCGCCTCACCGACCAGATCGCGGACGCCCTCATGACCGCGCTCGCGCCCCGCGGCGTCGGCGTCGTCATCGAGGCCCAGCATTTCTGCATGATGATGCGCGGCGTGGAGAAGCAGGGCTCGCGCACCGTCACGAGCGCCGTCCGCGGCACCTTCCGCAGCGACAACCGCACGCGCGACGAGTTCCTGCGCCTCGCCCACGCGCCGTGGCAGCCGTAGGCCCCCTCGCGGAGCGCGTCGCCGTCGTCACCGGGGCGTCGCGCGGCATCGGGGCCGCCGCCGCCGCGGCGCTCGGCGGGCTCGGGGCCCGCGTGGTGCGGGTCGCCCGCACGCTCGTGCCGCGCGCCGGCGACCACGGCGAGGACGTCCCCTGCGACCTCACCGACCCGAAGGCCCTCGCCAAGCTCGCCGCCGGCATCCTGGCGCGGCACGGCGCCCCGGACATCGTGGTGAGCAACGCCGGCGCGTTCGTGATGCGCCCGCTGGAGCACACCACCGACGCGGAGATCGACGAGCAGCTCGGGATCAACCTGCGGTCCGCCTTCGGCGTGGCGCGGGCCTTCCTGCCGTCGATGGCGCGGGCGGGGAAGGGCGCCTTCATCCATCTCGGCAGCATCGCCGATCACGTCGGATTTCCGGGCAACGCCGCGTACGCCGCCAGCAAGTACGGCCTGCGCGGGATGCACGAGTCGCTCGCGGCGGAGTACCGGGGCACCGGCGTTCGCCTCACGCTCGTGTCGCCCGGGCCCACCGACACCGACGTGTGGACGCCCATCGATCCCGACGCGCGGCCCGACCTGCCCAACCGCGCGCAGATGCTGCGCCCGGCGGACGTGGCGGACGCCATCGCCTTCGTGGCCACGCGGCCGGCGAACGTGCAGGTGGACTGGCTGCAGCTGGGGCCGGTGTGAGCCCGTCCGGTGCAGCGACACCCACCCACGTCGTTGCGAGGAGCGCAGCGACGAAGCAATCCGGGTGCATGGAGCGGGACTCCGTGCGCGCGCACCGGGCTCCGCTCTTCGCACCCGGATTGCTTCGTCGCTTCGCTCCTCGCAATGAGCAGGGTGGGTTTCGCGCCGAGCAGGGGGCGTGACCCCCGGCAATCAGGCGCTATCATTGGCATCAGACCCACTCCCACAGGACCCCCATGCCCCCGCTCACCGAAGAGATCAGCGCCCTCGAGCACGCCCTCATGGACGCGTGGTGCCGCAAGGACCGCGCGGCGCTCGAGCAGCTCATCGGCGACGACTTCCAGCTCTCCAGCGCCCTCGGCCGGCGCCTGGGCCGTGCGCCGTGGCTCGAGGCCGCGATGGACCGGCTGCACATCAACTGGTTCCGCTTCGAGGCGCTCGAGGCGCGGCCGGTCGATGCCGCCGGCGAGGTGGTCGTGGCGCACGGCAAGGTGAACCAGCGCGCCACCGCGGAAGGCCGCGAGTGGCACGGCACGTTCCTCGTGACCGACGTGTGGGTACGACGGGAGGGGCGCTGGCAGCTGGTGGCGCGCCACGGGTCGGCGCTGCCCGGACACGCGCCGTAACCGCACGCGACGGGCAGGTGCAATGATGACCACGACGGTGCAGGTCAATCGCGCGCCCGTGCTGACGCTCTGGGCCACGGTGGTGGCGGAACGGCTCGGGCACCCGCACGAGGAGGCGCTCTCGCTCGGCCGCGCGGTGGCGGGCCTCAACGCGCAGTCGAAGGGCCGCCGGCTCGGCATCTACGAGGGGAAGGACGAGCCCGCGCGGAAGGCGCCCGCGGCGAAGAAGGCGGCGACGCGCACGCGCCTCGTGGAGATCCTGGGCCGCCAGGTGCCGGTGACGACCACGAAGCAGGGCGACCGCGCGGTGCTCAAGGATGCGGTGATCGAGCCGAAGGGCGTCGAGCGCTATCTCGCCCAGAAGTTCGGCGATGCGCTCGACGACGTCACCGCCGCCATGAAGGCGCTGGCCAAAGCGTACACGCCCAGGCAGCTGGGCAGCATGGCCTACGTGCTGTACGAACGGTTCCGGCCGGAGATCCCCGCGGGGGCGCGGGGCTGGGGAGCGAAGGGGCCGCTCGACGTCGCGCGGATCCGCGCGATGGCGTCACGCGCCGACGAGGGGTGACGTCCAGAAGGCAACGAAGCGACCTCGCCAGGTGGCGAGGTCGCTGGATGCGACGTCCTGCGGATGTCGTCTGGCGGAGAGCTAGTGCGTGCTCGTCCGGGCGCGCTTGCGCGAGCGACGCTGCGCCGCGGCCGACTTGATCTTCTTCGCGATGCTCGGCTTCACGTAGTGGCGACGGTCGCGCAGCTCCTTGAGGAGGCCCGACTTCTGCACCTTGCGACGGAATGCCTTGAGCGCGAGCTCGATGCGATCGCCTTCACCCACCGACACTTCGATCATCGTCTTCCTCTCATGCCCGTCGAGGCGGGCGGGGTTGAACGTACAGGGTCGGCTTGCCGTGAAGCGCACCGACCCCGCACTGGAAACTGGTTTGCTTCCGAGCCGTCCTGGCTCAGTTGCCCAGCTTCACCACGTTCTCGGCCGCGGGGCCCTTCTGGCCCTGCACGACGTCGAACTCCACACGGTCGCCCTCGCTGAGGCTCTTGAAGCCTTCCGCGCGAATGGCCGAGTGATGCACGAAGCAATCCTTGGCGCCACCCTCGGGGGTGATGAACCCGAAGCCCTTGGCGTCATTGAACCACTTGACCGTGCCGGTAGTACGAGCCATGTCCTGCTCCTTCAACTGTGTAATCGGAGTCCGGATTGGCCGTACATGCCGACTACTGGTTTCTCGTGATCGAGCCCTCACGAAGGGCGTTCCCGCAGGAGCATTGCTGCCCCGCTCCGCGATGCCGATCAAAAGAGGGCTGGCGCGGACGCCAGCCCTCTGGTGTCGTCGGAACACGTGTGCCCATCGTGGGCACAACTGCATCGCAAGCCACAAGGTAACTATGGAATGTCAAAAGGGATAGGGGGAGGGATTCCGCGCAGGCCATGGGGGGTACCTCTTCCAAGGAGGTTCCCATGGGACTCGATTACGAGCAACTCGACGCCGAGACCCGCCGCCTGATGCTCGAGGAGCTCGAGCTCGATGTGCGGGAGGGCGAGATCTACCGCAGCCAGCGGCTGGTGCAGGGCAAGGAGTCGGAATACCTGGTGCTCCTGAGTGCTGCCATCGTGAGCGAGACCGACGACTGGCTCGCCCGCCAGCTGGTGGCACACAAGATATTGGAAGAGCACGAGTTACGCCGCACCCCCAAGGGCAACGTGACGGTGGCCCGGGTGCCCTCGAACGCCGAGCAGATCCTGGCCGAGGGGGAGTTCAACCGGTACTACGTGCGGGCGCTCTGCCGGCGGGTGGAGGAGACGCCGGGGACGGTGCTCGAGATCTACCGGGCGAAGGAGGTGGACCGGCCGCGGGACGAGTCGGCGCTCCGGGTGGGGCACGAGGTGTCGGCCACGGTGCTGCTCGCCGACCTGCGCACGGGGACCCGGGTGGACGCCGCCCTCGGGGTGCCGATGGGGCCCAACTCGGGCCTGACGGTGCGGATGCGGCGCCGGGACGGGGAGACCCGCCCGCCCCAGCCCATCGCTCAGGAGACGGCCCCCAACCCCCGCGGCACCGACGACTACCTGCCGCCGGCCATCCAGCGGGGTCCGGGCGGCGGCTGAGTAAATTCCGGCGGACCGCCATCCCACAGGGGCCGCCATGCCGCACATGCTCGGACTCCGCACCGTGAAGTACGTCGTCCCCGATCTCCCCCGCGCGAAGGCGTGGTATGGCGAAGCCTTCGGGGCGACACCCTATTTCGACGAGCCGTTCTACGTCGGGTTCAACATCGGCGGCTTCGAGCTGGGGCTCGATCCCGACGTCTCGACCCAGCAGCCGGGCGTCGGCGGGGCGACGGCCTACTGGGGCGTCGCCGATGCCGCCGCCGCGCTGGCGCGTCTCGAGGCGATGGGTGCCCGCCTGCACGAGCCGCTGCAGGAGGTGGGCGGCGGCATCAAGGTGGCGAGCGTGCTCGACCCGTTCGGGAACGTGGTGGGCCTCATCGAGAACCCGCACTTCACGCTTGGCGGCTCCTAGACCGGAGGACGCATGACCGTCGCACGTCATACCGCGCTCGTCGCGCTCGTGTCGCTCGCCGCCTGCGGCGGCGGCACCCGGGGCGGCTCCACGCAGTGGCAGGGCACGCCGCGTCCGCTCGCGTCGCTGCCGCAGTCGTCGCGGTTCCTGCCCGATGCGGCGTTCCACGGCTCGGGCGCGACGCTCCGCACCGACGCCTGCCTGACGCACCTCATCGATCCGACCAACAGCGTGCGCCTCACGCTGGTGCGCTCGGTGGGCGGCGACCAGCAGGCCGCCGCGAAGAGCGCCGGCGTCACCACCAATCCGCAGGGCGACTTCTCCACCGAGCCGCAGTTCCAGTACGGCCTGCGCGCCGGCGAGCTGCTGCGGGTGGACTGCGCCACGGGCCGGGCGCTGGGCGCGGTGGAGCGGTGACGCCGAAGCGCCCGCCCACGGGCGGGCTGGTGTACTCCACGCACCACGGGTCGATGTGCCCGTCGTGCCGCAAGCCGATGACGCAGTGCACCTGCCGCAGGTCGGCGCCGGCGCCCCGGGGCGACGGCATCGTGCGCGTGGGTCGCGAGACCAAGGGCCGGAAGGGCAGTGGCGTCACGGTGGTGACGGGGCTTCCATTGGGGGGCGCCGAGCTGGCGGAGACGGCGTCGCAGCTGAAGCGACGCTGCGGCTCGGGTGGCACGGTGAAGGACGGCGTGATCGAGATCCAGGGCGACCATCGGGACCTGGTAGTGGCCGAGTTGCAGAAGCAGGGCTACATGGTGAAGCGCGCGGGCGGCTGACGGCCCGCACCCCCTCGACAATCAGCAGGCAGGATCGACGATGACGCCCCTGCAGCGCTCCACCCGGCATGGGTGGAGCTGGACCGCGGACGAACTGCGCCGGCGCTGGCGCCCGATCGTCGTCTACCAGCTGCTGGCGTCGCTGGCGGCGGCCCTGGTGGTCAGCCCGCTCGCGACGATGATGCTGCACGCCATCCTCGAATCCGCCGGCACGGTGGCGGTGAACAACTACGACCTCGTCGGCTTCTTCCTGTCGCCGCGCGGGATGCTCTTCCTGGTCGCCGCCATCGCGGTGGCGCTCGCGCTCTTCTTCCTGCTGCACGCGGGCCTGGTGCTGCTCACGGCCGACACCGCCGAGCGGCGCAACCCGCTCACCACGATGCGGCGCGTGGTGCGCAAGCTTCCCCTGCTGGTGCCGCTGGGGCTCCGGCAGCTGGGCGGGATGCTGCTCGCGCTGCTGCCGTTCGCGGCGGTGGTCGCGATGGTGGTGCTCCCGCTGCTCAGGCTGCACGACATCAACTACTACCTGCACGAGCGGCCGCCGGAGTGGCAGCGGGCGCTGCTCGTGGCCGGGGCGGCGGGCGCGGGCTTCCTCGTGCTCGGCAGCTGGCTCGCGGCGCGCTGGTCGCTGTCGGTGCCGGCGCTGCTGCTGGGCGGCGCCAGCCCGCGCGGCGCGATGCGCTCGAGCTGGCGGCTGACCGCGGGCCACGGCTGGACGATCGTGCGCGCCGTGGGCGGCTGGTGGCTCCTGCTGTTCGGCCTCGACCTGCTGCTGGTCGGGCTGCTCACCGGCCTCGCGCGGCCCCTTGCGGCCGCGGCCGGCACGCACGTCCTGGCGGTGTTCCTCGTGGTGGCCACCGTGATGTCGCTGGTCTTCCTCCTCGGCTTCGTGTGGCTGCTCGCGGGCCACGCGGGCCACGCGGCGCTCATCAACGCGATGTACCGGCAGGCCGGCGGCGTGCGCACCGAGCCGGAGGAGGCGCCGTACACCGGGCGGCCGCTCTCGCTCGCCACCGTGGGCGTCGCGCTGCTCGCGATGTTCGCGGGCACGCTCGCGCTGGGCCTGTGGCGCATGAACCGGGTGGTGTTCCGCGAGGACGTGCAGGTGACGGGGCATCGCGGGTCCGGCGCCGCGCCCGAGAATTCCCTCACCGCCATCCGCCAGGCCATGGCCGCCGGCGCCGACTACGCCGAGATCGACGTGCAGCGCACCGCCGACGGCGCCGTCGTCGTGCTGCACGACGGCGACCTGATGCGCCTCGGCGGCGACCCGCGCAAGGTGGGCGACATCACCCTCGCCGAGATCCAGGCGGTGGACATCGGCGCGCGGAAGGACCCGGCGTTCGCGGGGGAGCGCGTGCCGACGCTGCAGGAGGTCATCGACGAGGTGCGCGGCAGGATGAAGCTCAACATCGAGCTCAAGTACAACCGGCCCGACTCGCTGCTGGTGCCCGAAGTGCTGCGCATCGTGCGCGACAACGGCTTCACCGACCAGGCCACCATCACCTCGCTCGACTACTCCGCGCTCGCCGACGTGGAGCGCCGCGCGCCCGAGTTCCGCACCGGCATGATCATCACCAAGTCCGTGGGGGTGCCCGCGGAGCTGCCCGTGGACTTCCTCAGCGTGAACCAGGCGGCGGCGAACGTCGCGATGCTCGAGCGCGCGCGACAGGAGGGGAAGGAAGTGCACGTCTGGACGGTGAACACGCGCGACGACATGGTGCGCATGATCGAGCTGGGCGTGGACAACCTCATCACCGACAATCCCGGCGATGCCGTCGCGGTGCGCCAGGAGCGCGCCGCCATGACCTCCGCGGAGAAGATGGCGCTGCGCCTGCGGCGCGTGCTCGTGCAGTAGGCGCCCTTGCGTCGGCGCGTGCCGCCCGTGCAGCATGCAGGGCGAACGCAGGGTGCAGGAGCTTCCGCGGTGAACCAGCGAGACGTCAACGAGCGCGAGTGGCACGCTCCCGGCAACTGGCATGGGGGTTGGCTCGGCGTGTATTCGAGCGAGCAGGACACGCGTCTCGTGGTACCGAAACGCAATCGCCTCATGGGCTGGACGCTCAACTTCGCGCATCCGGGGGCGCGCTTCCTGCTCGTGCTGCTGCTCGGGGCGGCGGTGTACGCCGCGCTCAAGGGCCCGCGGGCGTGACGGGCGGCACGGCGGCCGGCCGGCACGACGGGCTTGTCGAGGAGGGGGCGTTCGACCGCGCGCTCGAACGGCTCCGGCCGATGGTGCGCGCGTACGGCTTCCGGCTCGTGGGCGTACAGCGGCCGCAGCGCCTGCGGCACGGGTTCGCGGAATACCATCGGAACGATCGGCGGCTCTGCCTCGTCTGGGAATCGCGGGCGCAGGCGCTGTGGGTCGAGACGGCGCGCGCGTCGGGCTTCCAGATCGTGTCGCGCTGGCAGGACGTGGAGTGGAGCGTGGCGGGGAAGCGGCTCCCGCTGGACTGCGACACGAGCGACGAGCGCATCGACCGGCTGCTGGCGGCGGTGCTGATCTGGCTGGATGCTGCACGCCCCATGTCATCCTGAGCGCAGCGAAGGACCTACTTCGGTTTCGATCGAACCGTGTGGCTTTGCCCCGCCCCTTGGTCGCGCACGACCACCGCGCATGGCAGGGCCACCGTGGTCGATCGGGCACCGGGTAGGTCCTTCGCTGCGCTCAGGATGACAGAGGGGCCCTGGGACACACAACGCAACATCTTCGGTATCACCCATTCAGACGCCGGCGCGCGGTAGCGTCCAGGCGCGGGAACTCGTGGATGGGGGTGGGTGGTGCAGCGCAGGGTCGTCGGCGCACTGGCCGGCATTCTGGTGCTCGCGGTGGTGGTGGTGATCCTCGAATGGCTGGCGCTCAGGCTCTTCCCCGCGTCGGTGTCGCTCGATCTCTCCAGCCGGCTGGCGAAGGCCCGGTCGGTGGCCCAGCTGCCGCTTGGCACTTTGCTTCTCGTGGTGGCATCATGGGTGGTCGGCCCGTTCATCGGCGGGTCGGTGGCGCGGCGCATCGGCGGCAACCTGCCCGCGCTCGTCGTCACGGCGATGGGGCTGGCGGGCATCGCGCTCAACGCCGTGGCGTTCCCGCACCCGCCCTGGATGCTGGCCGTGGGCGTGATGGGCGTGATGGCGGAGGGATGGTGGTTCCTGAGCGCGGAGCTGTCGTTCCGGCCGTGATCGGCCGCGCCGCGCATCCTGCACGGAGGCACGTCATGAAGTCGATGCTGCAGCGGCCGTTCGTTGCCTGAGCTCGACGGCGCCACGCTCGTGGTCTGGGTGCGCGCGATCCTGCGGCGCGACCTCGGCACGCTGCGCCGCGAGCTCGACCTCTACGCCGACGACGCCGGTCCGTGGCGCGAGGTGCCGGGGCTCGCCAACAGCGGCGGGACGCTGGCGTTGCACCTGGCGGGCAACCTGCGGCACTTCGTGGGCGCGCGGCTGGGCGCGAGCGGCTACGTCCGCGACCGCGCGGCGGAGTTCGCGGAGCGCGACGTGCCGCGGGCGAAGCTGATCGCGCTGGTGGATGCCGCGACGCTGGAAGTGGAGGCCGCCCTCGCCACGCTCGATCCGCGGCGCCTGGTGGAGGTGTTTCCCGACCCGGTGGCCGGCGTGCGCGTCACCACGGGCGACCTGCTGCTCCACCTGGTCGCGCACTTCACGTATCACCTGGGCCAGCTCAACGCGCACCGTCGCGTGGTGAGCGGCGACGCGGTCAGCGTCGGCGCCCTGTCCATCCCCGCGCTGGCGACGGCGCATCCCGCCGAGGCTTCATGAGCGACACGCCCCCGCCGCCGGTCGGTTCGATCGGCTGGTTCGACCTCACCGTGCCCGACGCCGTCGCGGTGCGCGACTTCTACACCGCCGTGACGGGCTGGACCGCGGCCGGCCTCGACA
The DNA here is from genome assembly GCA_036276435.1 of Gemmatimonadales bacterium. Taxonomy (GTDB): domain Bacteria; phylum Gemmatimonadota; class Gemmatimonadetes; order Gemmatimonadales; family GWC2-71-9; genus JAGGAG01. Next base: position 3,414 of record DASUOW010000333.1, on the reverse strand, counting down.
TGGGTGGCTACGAGGACTTCGTCATGAGCCGGCCGGACGGCGGCGGTGCCGTCGCCGGCATCTGCCACGCGCGCGGCGGCAACGCAGGCCTGCCGACGCAGTGGCTGCTGTACATCATCGTGGCCGACCTCGACGCGAGCCTCGCGCAATGCCTCGAGCGCGGTGGCGAGGTACTCATGGGGCCCAAGGGGGCGGGGCCGGGGAAGCGGTACGCCGTCATCCGCGACCCGGCCGGCGCCGCGGCGGCGCTGTTCGAGTCGCGCTGAGCACGCCGACCACCCTTCCGTTAACGCCCCGGAGCGCGCAGACTTACGGGATACATCCCCCTTGGGAGTCCAGGCGCCGCCATGACGAACCGTCCGCTCACTGAACGGCTCAACCTCACGGGTCAGCTCCGCGCGCTGATCATGAATGCGCCGAAGGGGTACCGCACGCTGCTCGGCCCCCTGCCGCCCGACATCACCGTCAACACGAAGCCCTCGGGCAAGTACGATTTCGTGCACCTCTTCGTGAACAACCGCGAGGAGCTCGCGCGGCTGGGGCCGGAGGCGATGAACGCGGTGAAGCCGATGGCGATCTTCTGGATCTCCTATCCGAAGAAGACGGCGAAGACCGACACCGACATCACGCGCGACGAGGGCTGGGAGGTCGTCACCGGCGCCGGCTTCGAGACGGTGGCGCAGGTGGCCGTCGACGACGTCTGGTCGGCGCTGCGCTTCCGGCCCGCCGCCGAGGTGGGCAAGCGCCGCTGAACCGTGGCTGCCGGACGCTGGCAGCGCATCCACGCGGTGGTCCGCCGCATCCCTCGCGGCCGCGTGGCGACGTACGGCCAGGTGGCCACGCTCGCCGGCATGCCCGGCGCGGCCCGTCAGGTGGGCTATGCCCTGCACGCCCTTCCCGTCCACAGCACGGTGCCATGGCACCGCGTGCTCAATGCCCGTGGCGTGATCAGCCTGCCCGGCGGCACGGGCCTGGAGCAGCGCATGCGGCTCGAGGCCGAGGGCATCCGCTTCGACGCGCGCGGCAGGGTGACGCTCGCCGACGTGCAATGGCGCCCGCGCGGCTGACATTGTCCTTGAGTACCTCACGCATCACGCGTCTCACCGACTAGATACGGGGTCGCCCCATGCCCGAGTCCTCCGCTGGTTCGCTCGACCGCAGCGCCGCACTGAAGGCGGCGGGCATCGGCCTCGCCGGGCAGCTGGCGATGGTGTTCGGCGGCAACGTGAATGCCGACATCGCGCAGATGTTCCCGACCCTCGGCACCACCATCGCCGGCGTGGCGGGACTGCTGTATCCGCTCCTGCGCCGCGGCCTCACGACGAAGCAGGCGGCGGGCGGCGGCGCCCTGGCCGGCGGCGGGGGCGCGGTGCTCGGCATCCTCGTGTCGTACCTGCTCGGCGACGTGCCGATCTCGGTCGTGGCGATCGGCGGCGGCATGTCGACGGTGGCGGGAGCGATCGGCGGCGTGATCGGCCGGCTGCTCACCGCGAAGACACCGGCCTGACCCCTGTCCCACCCGGGACCACACACCACTCTCGGAGGCTCGCGTGGCGAAGTACCTGACGGAATTCCTGGGCACGTTCTTCCTCATCCTCACCATCGGCCTCTCCGTCCTGATCGAGGCCCCCATGCCGGCCCTCGCCATCGGCGGCGTGCTCATGGTGATGGTGTACATGGGCGGCCACATCTCCGGGGCGCACTACAACCCCGCCGTGTCGCTCGCGCTGCTGCTGCGCGGCAAGCTCCCCGCCTCGGAGTTCGTGCCGTACGTCATCGCGCAGGTGGCCGGGAGCATCGTGGCGATGTTCACGGTGAACGCGATCCTGGGCAAGACGCTCGCGCCGGCGCCCGGTGACGGCATCGGGCCGATGGCCGCGCTGCTCGTCGAGATCCTCTTCACGTTCGCGCTGGCGCTCGTGGTGCTCAACTCCGCAGCGACGGACAAGACCAAGGGCAATTCCTTCTACGGCCTCGCCATCGGCTTCACGCTGCTGGTGGCGGCCATGGCCGGCGGCCCGATCTCCGGCGGTGCGTTCAATCCCGCCGTCGGCATCGGGCCGACGATCGTGCACGCGCTGGTGGGCGGCGGGACCTGGTCGCACCTGTGGCTCTACATCGTGGGACCGCTGGTGGGTGGGGCACTGGCGGCGCTGGTCTTCGGGCTGCAGGAAGACGTCGCGTAACGGTCGCGTACCGCGGGACGACGGGGGCCGCGAGCCGTGACTCGCGGCCCCCGTGCGCGTGCCCAGGCAACACGAGTACGTTCCCGTGTCCGCATCGCTCCCCAGACCGCCCGAGTCATGACGACCGCCATCGCCGCCGACGCCCCGATCCTCAAGCGCCTCTCGACCCTCGACCGCTTCCTGCCACTGTGGATCTTCGCGGCGATGGCAGCCGGCCTGCTCCTGGGCCGCGCCTATCCCGATCTGGGCGCCGCGCTGGACCGCGTGCAGCTGGCCGGCGTGTCGGTGCCGATCGCGATCGGACTGCTCTGGATGATGTATCCGGTGCTGGCCAAGGTGCGCTACGAGACGATCAGCCACCACGCGAGCGACACCAGGCTCCTCGGCACCTCGCTGGTGCTCAACTGGGTGCTCGGGCCACTGGTCATGCTGGCACTCGCCTGGCTCTTCCTGCCCGACCTGCCGCACTACCGCAACGGCCTCGTGCTCATCGGTCTGGCGCGCTGCATCGCGATGGTGCTCATCTGGAACGCACTTGCCTGCGGCTCGGGAGAGCTGGCCGCGGTGCTCGTGGCCCTCAACTCGGTGTTCCAGATCCTCACCTATTCGGTTCTGGGCTGGCTATATCTGAACGTGGTGCCGGGCTGGTTCGGCGCCGACACCGCGGCGCTCGACATCTCGATGGGCCAGATCGCGAAGAGCGTGCTCATTTTCCTGGGAGTGCCGCTGGTGGCCGGCTATCTCACGCGGAAGCTCCTCGTCGCGCGGAAAGGGGCGGTGTGGTACGACGGCGTCTTCATGCCGAAGATCGGGCCGACGGCGCTGCTGGGGCTGCTGTACACCATCGTGCTGATGTTCGCGATGCAGGGCCACCGCATCCTCGAGCTGCCGCTCGACGTGGTACGCATCGCCCTGCCGATGCTCGCCTACTTCGGCCTGATGTTCGGGCTCGCGTTCTGGCTCTCACGGCGCATGGGCTTCGATTACGAGACGACGGCGTCGCTCTCCTTCACGGCTGCCGGCAATAACTTCGAGCTCGCCATCGCGGTGGCGGTGGCCACCTTCGGCATCGCCTCCGGCGAGGCGCTGGCGGCGGTGGTCGGGCCGCTCATCGAGGTGCCGGCGCTCGTGGGACTCGTCTACGTATCGCTCTGGGCGCGACGGCGCTTCTTTCCGACGGCCGAGTCGGCCCGACCCTGAGAGTGGCACGACACAGCAGGGGGCCGCG
>DASUOW010000332.1:0-6431 GCA_036276435.1 Gemmatimonadales bacterium | reverse complement strand
GTGGCCAGGTCGAGCCGCTGCAGTCCCCCGTCCCACCGCTCCGGGTACGAGAAGGCGTACTGGATGGGGAGCCGCATGTCCGTGATGCCGAGTTGCGCGATCGTGGAGCCGTCCCGGAGTTCGACGAGCGAATGGACGATCGACTGCGGGTGCACGACGACGTCGATCTGGTCGGCCGAGACACCGAAGAGCCAGTGCGCTTCGATCACCTCGAGGCCCTTGTTCATGAGCGTCGCCGAGTCGATGGTGATCTTGCGGCCCATCCGCCACGTCGGGTGCTTCAGGGCGTCCGCGGGCCGGGCGCGCTCCAGCTCCGCCAGCGGCCACGCGCGGAACGGCCCACCCGATGCGGTGAGGATGAGCCGCGTGACCTCGGCCACGGCGCGGCCGTGCAGGCACTGGTGAATGGCGTTGTGCTCGCTGTCGACGGGCAGGAGCGCCACGCCGTGCTTCCGTGCGGCCTCCGTCACCACGGAGCCCGCCATGACGAGCACTTCCTTGTTGGCGAGCGCGATGGTCTTGCCTGCCTCGATGGCCGCCAGCACGGCTTCGAGCGCCGCCGTCCCGGCAGACGCGCAGAGGACGATGTCCACGTCCGGGTGCGTCGCCACCGCGAGCAGGCCCTCGGCGCCCGAGTGCACCTCAGGTGCGCTGCCGTGGCCGGCGGGCAGGTGCAGGGACTGTCGCCGCGCGTCGGCGAGCGCCACCACGGCCGGGCGGTACTTCGCGATTTGCTGCGACAGCCGCTCGGCATTGGCGCCGGCCGCCAGCGCGACCACGCGGAGGCGATCGGGGTGGGCGTCGACCACCTTCAGCGCGCTCGTCCCGATGGAGCCCGTCGACCCGAGGATGGCAATGCGCTTCATGACACGTGCGGGTAGACGCGGAGCACGACGGCGTACACGGGCACCACGAACAGCAGGGCGTCGATGCGATCGAGGACGCCCCCGTGCCCGGGGATCAGCGAGGAACTGTCCTTCACGCCGGCCGCGCGCTTCAGCATCGATTCGAACAGGTCACCGGCAATCCCGAGCACCACGAGTGTCGCCCCGAGCACCGCGCGCAGCGCCACCGGCGCCTCGGGCCACCACCAGTGCCCGAGGACGACGAGCGCGGCCGAGCCGGCAACGAGCCCGCCCACGGCGCCCTCGAGGGTCTTCTTAGGACTCAGGCGCGGGGCCAGTGGTCTCCGGCCCATGGTCCGCCCGGCGTAGTACTGCGCCGTGTCGCTGATGATGACGACCAGGAACGGCAGCAGCATCGCCTCCCGGCCGTGCTCCCAACGAACCCCGATCAGGGCGCCGAGCGGCAGTCCCACGTAGGCCGGCCCGAACGCCGCCGCGGCCGCACGCGAGAGTGTAGCGGGCGACGGGTCTCCGCCGGCCACCAGCAGCAGCCCAGCCACGATCACGACCGCCATCATCACCGGCGCGGCAGCGACGCCGGGCCAGGCGGCCGCGACGCACAGCGCACCCGACCCGACGACGGCCGGCACGACGGGGACGGGTGCCGCCAGCGCGCGTGCCAGGCCGCAGTACTCGATCGTGGCCAGCGCGGCGACGGCGACCGCGATGACGAGCAGCCACGCGGGCGGCGCCCACCACGCCGCGCTGCCGAACAGCGCCAGGAGGACGATGCCGCTCAGGAGCCGCGTCACTGGCCGATGGCCACCCGGGTGGGGCTGATGCCTCCGTACCGGCGCTCACGCTTCTGGTAGGCGAGGATCGCGTCGAGCAGGTGGCGCGCGCGGAAGTCGGGCCAGAGCGTGTCGGTGACGTAGATCTCCGCGTACGCAATCTGCCAGAGCAGGAAGTTGCTGACGCGCATCTCGCCGCTCGTCCTGATCAGCAGGTCGGGGTCGGGCTGCCCGCCCGTGTAGAGCAGTTCGGCGAACCGCTTCTCGTCCAGATCGCCCTCGGCGATCCCGTCGCGGATGGCGCGGCGCGCTGCCTGGACGATCTCGGCCCGGCCCCCGTAGTTCAACGCGATGTTGAACTGCATGCCGGTGCTGGTCGCGGTGCGCCGCTGCGCCGCTTCGAGCTCGGTCCGCACGTCCGGCGCCAGCTCGTCGTCCCTGCCGATCACCCGGAAGCGGATGTTGTTGTCGATGAGCGTGCCGAGCTCGAGCCGCAGGTAGCGCTTGAGCAGCGTCATCAGCGTGCTCACCTCGGCGCGGGGGCGCTTCCAGTTCTCGACGGAGAACGCGTAGAGCGTCAGCACACCCACGCCGAGGCGCGCCGTCGTCTCCACCACCTCGCGGACCGCGGTGATGCCCGCGCGGTGTCCCTCGACCCGCGGCAGGTGCCGCTGCGCAGCCCACCGGCCGTTGCCGTCCATGATCACGGCGATGTGCGCGGGCAGCCGCTCCGGGTGCAGCTGGCGCGCCAGCGCCTGTTCCGGCGAATCAGGGGGCAACCACGCCAGGAACTGTTCAAGGGACATGCTCGGGTCCGTTCAAAGGCAAACCGTGATTGTACAAGCTCTTATCGTTGAGTCGCAACCGTGCCGCCAGTGGCGCCGTAGTCCACGCCCGCAAGGCACAGGCCGCGCGGCGGAGCGGTCGGTCCGGCGAGGTCGCGGCGGCCGCTCGCGAGCAGTCGGCTCACGGCGCCGGCCTGCATCCGCCCGGCGCCGACCTCGACCAGCGTGCCGACGATGGCCCGGACCATGTGCCGGAGGAAGCCGTCCGCCGAGACGACGTATCGCAGGAGCGTGGCGTCGTGCAGGGGCTCGACGGGCGCGAGCGCCGGCGCGGACTCGTGCCCGATCGGCTGGATCTCGAAGCGGGACGTGCTGATCGTCCGCACGCTGCTCTGCACGTCGCTCCCGGTCGACTGGAACGCGGCGAAATCATGGGTGCCGACGACGAGCCGGGCAGCGTCGCGCATGGCCTCCCAGTCGAGGGCGAACGGGATGTGCCAGGTGTACCGGTGCGCGAAGGAGCTCGCGACGGGCCCGTGCAGGATGCGGTAGTGATAGGTCTTGCCGGTGGCGCTGTAGCGGGCGTGGAAGCCGTCCACGGCCTCCTCGACGGCGAGCACCCGCAGTGCCACCGGGAGCGAGGCGTTGAGCGCCCGGCGCAGCGTGGGCGGATCCAGGGTCGCACGCAGCGTGACGCTGGCAACCTGGGCCACGGCGTGCACGCCCGAGTCCGTGCGCCCGGCCCCGTGCACGACGACCGGCGCGCCCTCGATGCGCGACAGCACCTCTTCGAGCAGCCCCTGGACCGACACGCCGGCGGCCTGGCGCTGCCAGCCGACGAAGTCCGTCCCGTCGTACGCGAGGGTGAGCTTCAGGGTGCGCACGGGCAACAGCGCCAAACCCGCCCGGGCCTGGGACGTGCCTAGGCCGTCGGGCGCGAACCCGGCTTCACGACCGGGAGACCCTGCGCGCAGAGCGGGCAGGCATCCGGCGCCCAGGTCGGGAGGTCCACCGGCAGGAGCGCATGGAACGGGACGCCGAGATCCGCCTTGCCACCGCTGCGATCCACCAGCGCCCCCGCGCCGACGACCGCCGCGCCCGCCGCCCGGGCCACGTCGATGGTCTCCTGCGTGGAGAGGCCGGTCGTCACCACGTCTTCCACGACGAGCACGCGATCGGCAGGACCGAGCGTGAAGCCTCGGCGCAGCAGCAGGCGCCCTTCCTGCCGCTCCGCGAACAGGGCGCGAAGGCCGAGCGCACGGGCCACCTCGTGGCCGACGAGGATGCCCCCGAGCGCTGGCGAGAGCACCGCCGTCGCCCCGAGCGACCGCAGGTGCGCCCCGAGCGCCTCGCCCAGTTCGCTGGCGACCCGCGGGTCCTGCAACACCAGTGCGCACTGCAGGTAGGCGCTGCTGTGGAGACCGGACGACAGGCGGAAGTGGCCCTCGAGGAGGGCGCCCGACCGCTTGAAGACGTCCGTGATGGCCTGCCGATCGGGTTGTGTCATGGGGTTGTGCGACGGCCGGCCCGTGGACGTGCGGAGCGCGCCGTGGCGGGCGGGCCTGGACGGGCCGTAGTATACAATCCGGGCGGCCTCACGAACGGATGTTCCCCGCCGTGCGTCTACTCCTAGGACCTGTCTCTCGGGCGATCGCGTGCCCACGGTCCGGTTACCTGTCCTCCTAGCGATGGAGCAGCCTTTCATGCGAGTCGAGTTCACATCGGGTGCGCGCGCCGTGCTGTGCGCCGCCCTGACGCTGCTGGCGTCCGTGTCCGCCTATGGACAGGCCGCACAGCCGGCACCGCCTGCCCAGGCGCCGGCGGCCGCGGCGCAGCCGGCCCCGGCGGGCCCGGCACGCCCACTCACCGTCGACGAGGCCGTGACACTCGCGCTCGAGCAGAACCTCGGCGTGCAGGTCGAGCGCATCAACCCCCAGTTGCAGGACCTGTCGATCGCGCAGGCGCGGACGGCATGGCTGCCCAACCTGTTCGGCGGCTTCTCGGCCACCACCCAGGACAGCCCCCCGAGCAGCTTCCTGTCGGGCGCGAGCGACAAGATCACCAACACCAGCCAGGGCGGCAACTTCGGGGTCACGCAGCTGCTGCCCTTCGGCACCGAATACCAGGTGAGCTACGACACGAACCGGCTCACCACGAACAACGTGTTTTCGAGCTTCAACCCGCAGCTCGGGGCGAACCTCGACTTCACGGTCGTCCAGCCGCTCCTCCGCGGCCTGCGCATCGATAGCGCGCGGCTGCAGTTGATGACGGCGCAGAAGAATCGGGAGATCGCAGACGTCGGCCTGGCCGAGACCATCGCGTCGACCACGCGCCAGGTGAAGAACGCGTACTGGGACTACAAGTACGCGCTCGCCTCCCTGCAGGTGGCGCGGCAGTCGCTCGAGCTCGCGCAGGAATCGCTGCGCAACACCCGGTCGCGCGTGGAGATCGGCACGCTGGCGCCGATCGACGTCGTCGAGGCCGAGTCGGAGGTCGCGCAGCGCGAAGAGGCGGTGATTCTCGCGGAAGCGGCGATCGGGCAGACCGAGGACTTCCTGCGCTCCCTCATCTTCGATCCGAACACGCCGGAGTTCTGGACGATGAGGCTGGAACCGGTCGATCCCGTGCCGTTCCAGGTGCAGACGGTGGACGTGAACGCCGCGGTCACCCGCGCGCTCGCGGAGCGCACCGACCTGCAGCAGTCCAAGAAGTCGATCGAGCGCGCCAGCTTCACGGAGCGGTTCTACAAGGACCAGAGCCTGCCGGCCGTGGACGTGCAGGTCGACTACAACTCCACCGGCCTCGCCGGTACGCAGCTGGTGCGCGGCGGCGACACCTTCCCGCCACCCGTCATCGGCGAGGTGGAGAAGCCGTACAGCGACCTGCTGAGTGACATCTTCTCGAGTGAGTTCCCCACGTGGCGGTTCGCGCTCAACGTCAGCTACCCGCTCGGCCAGAGCACCGCGGAGGCGTCCCTGGCGCGCACCCGGCTCGAGGTGCGGCAGTCGCAGACCAACCTGCGCAGCCTGGAACTGCAGGTCGTCACGCAGGTGCGGGACGCCGCGCGCCAGCTGATCGCCAACAGCAAGCGCGTCGACGCGACGCGCGCCGCCCGGGTGCTGGCCGACCGCCGGCTGGAAGCCGAGGAGAAGAAGTTCGCGGCGGGCATGTCCACCAGCTTCCTCGTGTTCCAGGCCCAGCGCGACCTCGCCCAGGCACGCAACAACGAGCTGCGTGCCACGCTCGACTACACGCAGTCGCAGGTCGACTACGAGACGGTGCAGGTGGCGCCCATCGGCGGCGGCAGCGGCTTCACCGCCACGGCCGCGGTGGGCACGGCGATCGGCGCCACGACCGGTGCCGGCGCCGCAGGGGCCGCCGGGACGGCGGCCGCCCCGCGGTAACGCGCGGCGCACCGTATCCGAGCGAGATCGGGGGCGATCGCCGTGAGGCGGTCGCCCCCGTGTCATTTCGGGGCCGGCACGCTTCCCTTCCGCGCAGCGTTGGCCCTACACTCCGGGGCGTGCCGCCGCTCTCGGTGACCATCATCACCTTCAACGAGGCCGACCACCTGGCGGACGCCATCGCCTCGGTGGCGTGGGCGGACGAAGTCGTGGTCGTCGACTCCGGCAGCACGGACGGGACGCAGGACGTCGCGCGCCGCCTGGCGAGCCGCGTCGAGGTGCGCGGGTGGCCGGGGTACGCGGTCCAGAAGAACTACGCGGCGTCGATCGCCCGGCACGACTGGATCCTCTCGCTCGACGCCGACGAGCGGGTCGGCCCCGAGCTCGCGGCGAGCCTGCAGGCGTGGCGCACCGGCACGCCCGCGGCTGCGGGCTACCGGATGGCGCGCGCGTCGTGGTACCTCGGGCGGTGGGTGCGATCGACCGACTGGTATCCCGACTACCAGCTGCGCCTGTACGACCGTCGCCGCGGCGCGTGGCAGCCGGCGCGCGTGCACGAGTCGGTGCGGGCGGAGGGCACGCCGGCGCTCCTGCAGGGTGAGATCC
>DASUOW010000331.1:0-3972 GCA_036276435.1 Gemmatimonadales bacterium | reverse complement strand
AGGAGAACGGGTTCTCCGACTTCACCGATCGCGATGCCCGTGACCCGCACCGTGGCGACACCCCTGTCGCACGGTGCGGGTCGCTCTCTTTGTCCGTCCCGAAACACGACGATGTGATCGTCTGGCGCACGCCTTGCTGATGAGCGCCGTTGGTGAGGTGCCTTGTTTCAGACCCATACTCATTCGAGGATTTCATGGTCAACGTGCGTCGTGGCGTGACCGCCGTGATTGCGGCGGCTGGAGTACTGCTGGCCGCCTGTGGCGGCGATGATGACGGCAACGAGCCGAACGGCACCGCGCTCAGCTCGACGGAGGCGGCCGCGCTCTCCGCCGCCATCGCCAACTCCGGCGCCATCGCCGGCGAGGCGTCGCTCGTGGCGCCGCTCGCGTTCGGCCTCGTGCGGAGCTACGGCACCATCTCCACCACCGCGGCACTCACGGCCGCCGGCTCGTCCGCCGCGCGCATGAATCTGCTCGCCGCCTCGTACGATGCGGTCGGCTACCAGGTGAAGTACGACTTCACGGTGAACGGCGTCCAACAGGTCATCTCCACGACGGGCGCGGTGGCGTGGGCCGGCCTCGATACGCAGGCCCAGACGGTCGACGAGCTCGTGTTCATCGCCGCATTCGACGAGACCGGCGACTTCCCGACCTCCGGCAACGGCGTCATCGGCGACGACACCGAGGCCACCTGGGTGGTCAACGAGACCGAGTCGGTCTACCTCGGCACCTCGGGGTCGGCCGTCCTGGAGTCGGCGAGCTTCAGCGGCGGCACCACCAGCTGCTCGCGGGACATCCCGGGCTTCGGCACGATCAACTGCTCCTACCGGTACGGACAGATGGTCGGCAGCTTCGGCTTCGATGCGGTGCAGTTCCAGGGCACCGGCCCCGAGACCGTGACCTTCCCGGACAGCGACTACACGCTGCCGGCGGTTCAGGTCGTGCTTTCGGCCGACATCACCCTGCCTACCGCCCGGGCGGAAGCCCTCGTGAAGTCGCTGCGCGCGATGGCGGACCGGCAGTAGGCTCCCACGCATCCGTCATCGATGGGGGGCGGCGCCGACGCGCCGCCCCCCGTCGTGCGTCGTGGAGGTCCCTTTGCGCGGCGCGTCGCCCCCCACAGATTTCCCCCGCCCGGAGCCCCGGGCCACCTTCGCCCCCGAGGAACGCATGCAGCAGCCGCTCGTCGGCATCGTGATGGGCAGCGATTCGGACTGGGACACCATGCAGGCCGCGGCGAAGCGGCTGCAGGACTTCGGCGTCCCGTACGAGGCGCGCGTCGTCTCGGCGCATCGCACGCCCGACCTGCTGTTCCAGTACGCGACCGAGGCGGCGGAGCGCGGGTTGCGCTGCATCATCGCCGGCGCGGGCGGGGCCGCCCACCTGCCGGGCATGCTCGCCAGCAAGACGACCGTACCCGTGCTCGGCGTGCCGGTGGCCAGCCGCCAGCTCAAGGGACTCGATTCGCTGCTCTCGATCGTGCAGATGCCGGCCGGCGTGCCGGTGGCCACCTTCGCCATCGGCGAGGCGGGGGCCGCCAATGCCGCCCTCTTCGCCGTCTCGGTGCTGGCCCTCGTGAACCCCACGCTCGACGCGAAGCTCAGCGCCTTCCGCGCCGCACAGACCGAGCGCGTGCTGGGCCTGACCCTCCCCGATCCCACGTGATCCTCCCCGGCGCCACGCTGGGCGTGCTCGGCGGCGGCCAGCTGGGCCGCATGTTCGCGCTGCGCGCCCGCGTCATGGGCTACCACGTCGTCGTGCTCGAGCCCGATCCGCGAAGCCCCGCCGGCCAGGTGGCCGACGAGCAGATCGAGGCTGCCTACGACGATGCCGCCGCGCTCGACCTGCTCGCCGAGCGCTGCGCCGCGGTGACCACCGAGTTCGAGAACGTGCCGGCCGGCTCGCTGGAGCGGCTCGCGGCGCGCGTGCCCGTGCACCCCTCGGCCGCCGCCGTGTCCGTGGCGCAGGAGCGCATCGCCGAGAAGTCGTTCCTGCGCGACCAGGGCTTCGCGACGGCGGAGTTCGCCGCGGTGCGCGAGGCGGAGGACGTGGAGCGCGCCATCGCCGTGACGGGACTCCCCGCCATCCTCAAGACCACGCGGCTCGGCTACGACGGCAAGGGCCAGGCGGTGGCGGGCTCCGCCGAGGAGGTGCGCAAGGCCTTCGCGCGCTTCGGCGGCGTGCCCTGCATCCTCGAGCGACGGCTGCACCTCGAGTGCGAGATCTCGGTGGTGCTCGCGCGAGGCGCCGATGGACAGGTGGTGGCCTTCCCGGCCGGCGAGAACGTGCACCGCCACGGCATCCTGCACACCACCACCGTGCCCGCGCGCATCGCGCCGGCGCTCGCGGCGGAGGCGGAACAGCTCGCCGGCAGCGTGGCGGAGCGGCTGGCCTACGTCGGCGTGCTCGGCGTCGAGATGTTCGTGGCGGATGGCGGACGCCTGTTCGTGAACGAGATCGCGCCCAGGCCGCACAACAGCGGGCACTACACCATCGACGCCTGCGGCATCGACCAGTTCGAGCTGCAGGTGCGCGCCATGACCGGCCTGCCGCTGGTGGCCCCGCGCCTGCTCGCGCCCGTCTGCATGGTCAACGTGCTCGGCGACAGCTGGGCCGGCGGCACCCCGCGCTGGGAGCGGGCGCTCGCCATGCCGGGCGTCCGGTTGCACCTTTATGGCAAGACGGAGCCCCGGCCCGGCCGCAAGATGGGCCACCTGACCTGCCTCGCGGACTCGGCCGATGCGGCCCTGGCCCTCGCGACGGCGGCGCACGCCGCGCTCTGCGCGACCTGACTCACCACGACTCTCGACCCTTCACGGAGCACCCATGTTGATCCTGACCGCCCTGCTTGCCCTCGCCACGCCGACCGCCGTCGCCCCGGCGCCGTGCGTCACCATGATGACCGAGCGCATGCCGCTCGCGAAGCGGCAGAGCCCGCTCGATTCGCTGATGTTCACGGTCGGCAAGACGGAGGTGAAGCTCTGCTACAGCCGCCCCTCGCTGCGCGGCCGCAAGATGATCGGCGGCGAGGCGGTGCCCTACGGCAAGCTCTGGCGCACCGGAAGCAACGAGCCGACCATGATCCACACCACCGGCCCGATCACCGTCGCCGGCGTGGAGCTCGCCCCCGGCAGCTACTCGCTCTACACGATCCCGGGCGAGAAGGAGTACGAGGTGATCCTGAACCGCTCCGTCTCCCAGTGGGGGCACGAGAGCTCCTACACCGACGACGTGAAGAAGCAGGAGGTCGGGCACGGCAAGGCGAGCGCGAGCCGCACGAAGGCGCCCGTCGAGAAGCTCACCTTCAGCGCCGCGCCGAGCCCCGAGAAGGCGAAGACGCTGGTGCTCGAGTGGGATTCGGCACACGTGGAGATCCCCGTCTCCGCGAAGTAACCACCAGCGACGACGCAGAACGGGGCGGCCATCGGCCGCCCCGTTTCGCGCATCACCCTTCGCCGCCGGCTCAGGCGGTCGAGGCCAACCGGTCGACGCCCACGAGAATGCGATCCACCTCCTCCTGCGTCGAGTAGCATGAGAGCCCGATCCGCAGCAGCCCGTCGCGGCTGAAGCCCAGTCGCTCCACCACGGTGGTCGCGTAGAAGTCGCCGTGGGAGACGAACAGCCCCTCCTCGCCCAGCCTGGTGGCGGCGGCCTCCGGCGTGACGCCCTTGATCGTCAGGCTCATCGTGCCGGTGCGCGGCCGGGTGGGCGGCGGCCCGAACCGCGTCACCCCCTTGATGGCGCCGAGCCCGTCCCAGAGCCGCCCGAACAGCGCCGACTCCCGCTCGTGGAACGCCTCGAACGCCCGCGCCAGACGCTCCCGCCGCGTCCCACCTTCGGCGAGCGAGGCGAGCCATTCGACGGTGGCCTTGGCCGCCGCGATGCCCTCGTGGTTCTGGGTGCCCGTCTCCAGGCGCTCCGGTACGGAGTCCGGGGCCGGGACCAGCTTGGCCACCTCGAGGCTCCGGAGCC